>JBGTEW010000405.1:0-3377 GCA_041747615.1 Burkholderiaceae bacterium
ACGGTGAACCGGTAATCACCATCCTGCAACCAAACGAAGACTAACGCGCGGCATTCGCTAACGCGTATCCCTGGCCACTTGGGTGAAAGTGGCGCTTCCCTCCCGATTCTGACCTGCGTGGATGCCGGCTGGCTCCTGCTACGCACCTGCCGCGCGTTGCTCCGCCCGAACCGGTCGTTGACCTGGGCGTCCGATTGCGCTGCCGCAAGAGCAGGCGACCGGCTGTCCACAAAGTCCACAGGCACTGAATCCATCGCGTCGCGAGCCTCTCACTCGCGACGCCGGACTCCGCTCCTTCATACCGTGCCTGTGGACCCCTGTGGTCAGGCGGATGCACCGACGGTTGTAAAGTTCTATCAGCCAGCGCTGCGGCGGCGAACGCCGCCACAGCGTTGGTACGTTGCGACGCGCCCTCGTCACCAGCGAGCGAAGCGGACTGGTGACGAGGGCGGCCAGCGTAGAAGGTAGGCGGCTTCCAGGCGGAATTTCCGGGTGCTGGCGGGATGATCTGTTCTTACAATGGCGCCCTCGTCACGATTTTAGCCGCGGCCACTGCGCAAAAAGTGGCAAGCGCGATCAGGACTGCGAAATACGCGCGGCGGTCATGCGACTGCCAGTCCATCTTGCAAACCCGAGCCATTCTGCGCTCGCACTCTCACGACAGGCGGAAGCCTGAAATTCCACGCACTGTGCCCGCTTTCCGGGCCTGTTTTCTTTTCCATGCGGCGTCAGCCGCTCAATCCAAAGGAGGTGATGTTTACCACGATCGATAACGCCCGCTTCGCGGGCACACTGGTGTGCGTCCGAGCCGTCCCCTGCGGGGAAAACTCGGCGTTGCCTGCGACCAGGCATGTTCAGGTCGAACGGGGGTAGTGTCCCGGGACCAAAGCGCTAACGCGCGGCTGGGCAGTCATTTGCTCCGGTCGGTCAGATTCACTTACCGCATGGAGAAACACGGTGAGAGACCTGAACTACCAGCTCAAAAAACTCGGCAAGAACAACCGGGATGGCAGTTTTGCCACGCAGGCGAAACGCGCCTGGCTGCTGTCGCAAATCGCGAATCAATTGCATGAGCTTGGCTACAAGGGCATGTCGGCGCAGTCCCTGAAGCCCAAGCACGTGCAGGCGCTGGTCACACACTGGCAGGACCAGGAGTTGAGTATTGGGACCATCAAGAATCGGATGGCAGCGATTCGCTGGTGGGCCGGCAAGGTCAATCGTCAGAGTGCCGTGGCGCGGTCCAACGACTTCTACGGCATCGGCCGGCGGCAACTGGTCGGCACCGTCTCAAAGGCGAGGGATTTACCGGATGAACAGCTGAGCCGCATCACCGATCCGTTCGTACGCCTCAGTCTGGAACTGCAGCGAGCGTTCGGTCTGCGGCGCGAGGAAGCAATCAAGTTTCGTCCGTCGTACGCCGATCGCGGCGATCATGTGCAGCTCAAGGCCAGTTGGACCAAGGGCGGCAAGGAACGAATCGTGCCGATCCGAAACGCGGAGCAGCGGGAAGTGCTGAATCGGGCCTGGCAGCTGGCCGGGAACGGCGCCTTGATCCCGGCCGAGCGCAGCTACATTCAACAACTGCGGTTGTATGTTCGGCAGACGATGAACGCCGGTTTATCGAAAATGCACGGACTCCGCCATGCCTATGCCCAGCAACGCTACCTGGAGCTGACCGGCAGGCAATGCGCCGCGGCCGGCGGGCCGAAGGTTAGGTTTCTCAGTGCCTTCGAACGACAAGTGGATCGTGAAGCACGCGAGATCATCAGCCGCGAACTCGGTCATGAACGCGAACAGATAACGTCAATCTATTTAGCTCGGTAGGTTTTTATGTTGAGTTGCGGGCCAAGAGACTTGCCGATCAAGGTGTTGGCTTTGAATCGCTGCACATAAGATTCATTTCGGGTAAGTAGGCAGGGAACTCCCGCAAACGGTTGCCGGGGTTTCCTGTGTCCGATCGCCGTCGTGTTCGACATGATCCTCGTCGCACTGCATATGTGACAGTCCGGTCATTGATGGAGGGAGAACGATGGTGCAAGCAGCTAGCGGGGCGATGACCTTGTGGTTAATGGCGGCCGTGTCGACCATGGACACATCGCTGCACGAATCCGTACCCGCAAATGGCCGTGATCGGGGCGTTAGCCGCTACCAGACGACGGTACCGCAACCCCGGCCTGATCAGCAAGATTTGTTGGCCGCCATAGTCGAGATCGAACTGTCCGACGACATCAAGACCGTCGGCGTGGCGATCGTGGCAGTCCTCGAGAACAGCGGTTACCGCTTGTCACCGAATCCATCTGCATTGTGTCAGGAAAAGTTGTTCGAACTGCCGTTGCCGGCAGTTCACCGCCGCCTTGGTCCGCTGACCCTGCGTCAAGCCTTGGAGGTTCTTAGCGGCCCCGCCTATCGGCCCGCGATGGATCCGGTAAGACGCCTGATCACCTTTGAGCGCGTGCCGCCGGACGAATCGAATGCGGCCGGCGTTTGTGTCTGTGACTAGCCGGATCGTATTGGTGGGTCTGATGCTACTCGTCGCGCTTCCCTCGCTCAGTCAGTCGGTGTCGAGCACACGGACCGACGTATCGCGCGAGGTATCCGGAGAGGCGAAGGAAACTTCCTTGTCGCCGGCCGAACTGCAGCGTTCGCGTGCTTGGGGCTTGTCCGATATCGAATGGCGTCGTTATCAGGACTTGCTGCTTGGCATTCGTGGCAGCGTCAGTCTCGCGAACCTTTCGCCGGTGGAAGTGCTGGGCATCCATGCACGAGACGATGCCGAACGGCGCCACTATGCCGAGCTCTGGGCGCGCGCCATGTTTGAGGATGCCGAGCGGGTCCTGGCGTTTCAGCGAGCCTACGATGAGGCAGTGCGACGTCTCGACCCGGGTCTTAAGCTGATCGATACCGCGGCACGCCGCACCACGCCAATAAAGACGAGCACACTGCGCGACGACGATCGGGTGCTTTTCTTTACCGACCTTGACTGCCCGGCCTGTGACACCGTGTTGCAGAAACTGCTGGATCGGCTCGATCGCATCGACGGCATCGACATCTATGTTGCGGATGCAAAAGCCTCAGACGACGCCGCTATCCGGCGCTGGGCGGAAGCCCAGGCTATCAAAGTGGCATGGGTGCGCGACGGGCGCGTGACCCTCAATCACGACACCGGCCTTCTTTCCAGAATCGCCGACGGTGCGACCAGGCCACCGGCGTTGTTTGTGCGTCGGCAGGATCAAGTCAGTCCGTTGTCCTATGCGGCGCTCTGACGAAATCGATCGATGCGCCGCCTGTGTCTGCTCCTCGTTCTCGGTGTGTCGCTCAGTGCCGTATCGGCGAGCGCCAGCGAGACTATTCCTGCCGCCTACCGACACGTCGCTGCG
>JBGTEW010000406.1:0-1977 GCA_041747615.1 Burkholderiaceae bacterium
GCCGACACCGGTGAAATCGCCCAGTGCGGAGACGATCGCCGCATCCGGCACGCCTAGCTCGGTGCCGACCGCGATCGCGGCGAGCGCGTTTGCAACGTTATGAACGCCTGGCAGGTTCAGCGTCACGTTCAGCTCGGCCGCATCTTCGCGAGCCACCCGGAACTTCATCGTGGTTCCGTCGGCCCGTGCATCGAGCGCGCGGAACTGCGCATCCTGCGCGAAGCCGTACGTCAGCATCGGCTTCGGCACCAGCGGCAGGATCTCGCGAACGTTGGCGTCGTCGATGCAGACGATTGCGCTGCCATAAAACGGCAACCGCAGCAGAAAATCGACGAACGCCTGCCGAAGCCGCGAAAAATCCTGCCCGTAGGTTTCCATATGATCGTTGTCGATGTTGGTCACGACAGCGATCACCGGATTCAGGTTCAGGAACGAGGCATCCGATTCATCGGCCTCGACGACGATGTAATCCCCGCTGCCGAGGCGGGCGTTGGCACCGGCCGAATTCAGGCGACCGCCGATCACAAAGGTCGGATCGAAACCGCCGGCGGCGAGCACGCTTGCCACCAGACTCGTCGTCGTGGTCTTGCCGTGAGTTCCCGCAATCGCGATGCCTTGTTTGAGCCGCATCAGCTCGGCCAGCATCACCGCACGCGGCACCACCGGAATGCGCTTTGCGCGTGCCTCCTGAATCTCCGGGTTGTCCCGACCGATCGCGGTTGACACGACGACCGCATCTGCGCCGTTGATGTTTTCCGCACGGTGTCCCATCGCAACGGTTGCGTTCAGCTGTGACAGCCGCCGCGTAGTCGCCGTCGCAACGGTATCGGAGCCGCTGACCCGGTAGCCGAGAGTGAGGAAGACCTCGGCAATCCCGCTCATGCCGCTCCCGCCGATGCCGACGAAATGAATATGCTTGACGGCATGTTTCATTGGGCCCCATGCCCCAGCGGCGAGTGGCCCGGCCGCGCCACCTTCTCGATCACCGCAGCCACTGTGTCGGTGGCCCGTGGCTTGCCGATCGCGCGTGCCGCCTGCGCCATCGCGAGCAGTCGATCGCGCGTTAGCGAGCGCAGAAGATCGGCCAGCTTCGGCGGGCTGAGTTCGGATTGCGGCAGGTGAATCGCAGCGTCGTTGGCTGCCATGAACTCCGCATTCGAGCGTTGGTGCGAAGTGGTCGAGACGACCAGCGGCACCAGCACGCCGGCCAACCCGGCTGCTGTCAACTCCGACACCGTGATTGCGCCCGCGCGACAAACGACGGCATCCGCGATCGCATAACGCTCCGGCATGTTGCCGATGAAGGCCACGACCTCAGCATCAAGGCCGAGCGACTGATAAAGCGCACGCACCGCATCGATGTGCTTTGCACCGCATTGATGGACCACCTTCGGACGCAGGTCAGCGGCAATCAGCGCCAGCGCATGCGGCACGGTTTCGTTGAGCACCTGCGCACCCAGGCTGCCGCCGATCACGAGCAGACGCAGCGGACCGCTGCGGCCGGCGAACCGCTGTTCAGGCGAAACGATCTGTGCGATTTCACGGCGCACCGGGTTGCCGCTCACCAGGCCCTTGTCGCCCGCTGCGCGCGCTGCCGCTCCGTCAAAGCCGCACAACACGGCTGACGCCAGCGACTTCAGCATTTTGGTCGACATCAGCGGTGCCGCATCCGAGTTCAGCAGAACGAGCGGCACGCCAAGCGTGCTGGCCGCCATTCCGGCCGGCACCGCGACATAGCCCCCGGTGGAAAACATTACGCGCGGCGCACGCGCGCGAATCAGCGCGCGGCTTTGCCACAGTGCTCGCAACAGGTAGAAGCCGCCCAGCAGCAACGTCCTAACGCCCTTGCCGCGCAAGCTGGAAAAATCGATTGCGTCGAACGCGATGCCAAGCGGCTCGACCAGCTGTCGCTCCATGCCGGCGCGCGTGCCGAGCCAGCTGACCGACCATCCACGCTCACGCAGCGCCTCGGCGACC
>JBGTEW010000407.1:0-1757 GCA_041747615.1 Burkholderiaceae bacterium
GTGGGCCGCATCGTCGAGGCATACGAGGCGGCCGACGAGCGCGCGCAAGCGTCAGATGGCGCACGCGCGGCACCTGTCGTCGCTCGGGTTGCCGACGGTGTGCGCCGCCGCGCAAGCTAGCAGTGCCGGCATTAGCACTGGCGATTCAGGGGCATGCACGCTATACCGGGCTCCCGGCACGCTCCACCCTCGTGCGCTGGATCTCTGCCGCGCTCGACTCCGACGCGCAGCTCACGCTGCGCTTCGTCGGCGCCCGCGAAGCCCGCCGCCTGAATCGCGATTTTCGCGGCAGGGACTACGTGCCCGACGTGCTGACGTTCGGGTATGCAACCACGCCGCTGGTCCGCGCCGACATCGTCATCTGCCTACCGGCGTGCAAGCGCGAGGCGAGCGCTCGCGGCAAATCGCTGCACGATCATCTGGCGCATCTGCTTGTGCACGCCGTGTTGCACGCGCAGGGGCTTCGGCACGATAAGACCGCCTCCGCGCGAGCGATGGAGGCGCGCGAGACGAAGATTTTGCAGAGCCTTCGCAAACCCAACCCATACTAAATCGGGGTCAGACCCCGAATTATTGTCAAATCGGAGTCGTGTATTCTGATTTCGTGTTAATCCATGGAGGCGGTCGGCGTGCCGATGGTCCTCCACTTCGAATGTCAGAACCTCCACCTAGTCGATCCCATTCCTCCCAACACAAGTCCCTGCTGGAGCGCCTGACTGCATTCATTTTCCGCGAGCCGGAGAATCGAGAAGACCTGCTGCAGGCGCTGCATGAAGCCCACGAAAAAGACCTGCTGGACGCCGACGCGCTGTCGATGATTGAAGGTGTGCTGCAGGTGTCCGAATTGCGGGCCGGCGATCTGATGATTCCGCGCTCTCAGATGGATGTAATCGATGTCGGCGACCCGCCGGAAAGCTGGCTTCCGTTCGTCATTGAGACAGCGCATTCGCGCTTTCCGGTGATCGAGGGCAGCCGCGACCAGGTAATCGGCATCCTGCTCGCCAAGGACCTGCTGCGCTACTACGCGGACACAAGTTTCGATCTGCGCGCCAGCCTGCGTCCGGCCGTTTTCATTCCGGAGAGCAAGCCGGTCAACGTGCTTTTGCGCGACTTCCGCGGCAATCGCAACCACATCGCGATCGTCGTCGATGAATATGGCGGCGTCGCCGGGTTGATCACGATCGAAGACGTGATCGAACAGATCGTCGGCGACATTGAGGACGAATACGATTTCGAGGAAGGCGACGATGCGATCGTGGCGGAAGGCGACGGGAGGTATCGGGTCAAGGCGTTGACAGAGATCGGGCATTTCAACGATACGTTCGGTACTGAGCTTTCGGACGCCACGTTCGATACGATCGGCGGCCTGCTGACCGAGCAATTCGGCCGGGTACCGAAGCGGGGCGATTCTTTGATGCTGAACGACATTCGTTTCGAAGTGGTTCGAGCGGATGCGCGCCGGCCACAGATGTTTCTGGTGACCCGCACACAGAGCAAAAGCGTGACACAGGAATTCGCCGAGACGACCGAGCATCAGCATTCGGTCTGAGTTTCCGGTCCGCGAACGCTGCCCAGGCAGCACAATCGGACACCTTGTCCTGGTCTGACCCCGCATGAATCTCGGCCGCCATCGCCGGCTGTTATGGCCGCTTTGCGCGCTGCTGGCAGGCGCCCTGCATGCCTGCTCATTCGCACCCTGGAATCTGCCGTGGCTGCAGGTGCTTGCGCTGGCTGCGCTGTTCGTGCTCGCGGCCCGC
>JBGTEW010000408.1:0-4878 GCA_041747615.1 Burkholderiaceae bacterium
GAATCGCCATCCGGCGGCGGTCGAGCCACAACAGGACAATGACCGTCGCCAACGCGAGCACGCCCCACGGCTCGTCCGAGCCGTCGACCATCCGCCGCGCGATGTAAATCCAGTGTGGCCAGAGTGCGACGAGCAACGCGATGCAAGGCCAGATTGCGCGCGGAGCTTTCTGCCGCTTGGTGAGCGGCGCCACGGCCAGCGGCCACGTGCGTCCAATGCGTGCGTTTAGTTCGCTCATCGGGCAACATCCTGCGTGACGCGACGCCGCCGTAGCCACCACGCGAGCCCACCCGCCAGCAACGACAGCGAAATGAACTCGGGCTCGGGTGTGCTCGGAACTTCGCCCAACGCAAGCTCACTGACGCCCTCGGGTAACGGTTGAGGATGATCGACGCTCGTCTGTGCGCCGGTCGGGTTGCGTATGACCTTGTCGATCGCGATGAACGACGTGTAGTCGGTCAGCAATCCGTACTTGAGCCCGAGCTCGGTGATCTCCTTGACGGCGGCCGAGTCGTTGAGCAGCTTCTGGTGGTCGCCGAGCGTCGCGATGCGTTCACGGGCCCACAGCGTGCGCAGCGCTTTCGTGTCGTGTGCCGGCAGCGCGGCGCTGCCTACATCGACCGAGGTGAAAAATTCGCCGGTCGCCGCGATGCCGTGGATTTCGATCGCACCGGCCGGTTTGCCGCGGAACTTGCCTGACAGCACGATCGGCCGCTGCGCGAAGAGGTCGGGCACCTGCGGTGGATCGACGTCGTACGCGTCGAAGCCGCTGAAGTGCACGCGTATCCTCGTCAACACCGGCGCCTCGATGTAGGCACGAAAGCGATCGGCTTCGATCGCCGCCTGCTGCGGATTCAGCACGACAAACGCTTCACCGCGGCCCGCGCGAGCCAGTCCTTCGATCAGGAACCGGTTGACCGACGAGCCGATGCCGAACGCGAACACGTTGGCCTGGCCCAGATTGGCTCGGATCAAATCCATCGCCTCCTTTTCGATCGACACGTAGCCGTCGGTAATCACGACAAAGCTGCGCGCACGGTCGTGATCGGTGGGCAGCGCGAGCGCGCGCCGCAGCGCTGCCAGCATCTCGGTCCCGCCGCCACCGCGCTGGCCGTTGATGAAGCGGATGGCCGACTCGACGTTTTCGCGCGTAGCCGGCATCGATTGCGGTGCGTACAAAGAGTGGCCCCCGGCAAACGGGATGATGTTGAAAGTGTCGGTCGGCTTCAAATTGGCGACGAGTCCGCGCAGCAGAGTCTTGGCAGTCTCAATCGGAAAACCGTGCATTGAACCCGACACATCGAGCACGAACACATAGTCGCGCGGAACGATCGCACCCGACGGCACACGCGCCGGCGGCTCGATCATCGCGAGGAAAAAGCTCTCGTCCTTGCCTTCGTGCAGCAACACCCCGGAGGCGATCTCGCGGCCGGCAAGCCGGTACTCGAGAACGAAGTCCTTGTTCGCGTGGTCGGCCGATGGTGCGAGCACGGCGCGCGCATTGCGGGTACCAATGCCGTCCGCGCTCAGCCGGTGCGACGGCGACTGCATCTGCTGGACCGGCACCGGACCGTTGACCTCGACCTGGATGCCGACCGTATGATTGGCGGCCTGTCCGAATCGCAGCGTCGGCTGCGCGATCCATCCTTCAACTTTCTGACTCTCGCTGCCGGCAGTACCGTTGTAGCGCGGCCCGACCACGGTCGGAAAAACGAAGCGGTAGACGCCGTCGGTCGGAATGACCGTCTCGGTGTAGCGCAGATCGACCGCGATCTCGTCGCCGGGCCTCACATTGGCGATCGACATCTGGAACACGTTCGGCCGGTGCTGCTCGAGCAGCGACGCGCTCTTGCCTTCGCGCCTGGCGGCTTCGTAGTCGCGTTTCGCGGCCTGCTTTTCGCGTATCTGCGCCTCGACGATGCGATCTGCCACGCGCATCCGCATTGCATAGACGGTGGCGCGGGTGGAGGCCGGGAACACGTAGCGCGCCTCGATCGGCTGCGAGCCCTCGTTGCGATACACCTGCGTCACACGCACGTCGGCGATTACGCCGCTGACTTTGACCTCGGCCTGCGTCGACTTAAGCGGCAGTGTGTCGACGCCTGGCTCCCCTTTGTCGACCACAAAGTAGGGCGACAGCGTCTTGTTGATGTCATCGGAAGGTCGTGGCTGCGCAGTGGCGCCCGGGATCATGTTCAGCACGACCGCGGTTGCAACCAGAATGTTTCGAACGTTCATTGCTCCTCCTTGCGGACGAGCGAACGATGGGCGCCGGATGCGAAGCGCGTTCGAACGCGGCAGGAACCGGGCGTGAAGAATCCGTGAACCGTTCCGGTATCGTGCCGTTCTCTGCAAACGATCTCTTCTCCGATGAAACAACTGGCCGGTGTGGTCCTGGCGCTTGCGATGAGCGCTGTCGTTGCGCAATCCGCAGCGGTTGCGCCCGTCGTTGAGCCCAACGCGAATCTGCACATCGAAGGGATACCGCCGATTCCGCAGTCGCTGGCGGCGCGGGTCGGCGGGTACAGCGATTTTCGCGGCCATGGTTTTGCCGACTGGCATCCGGCGCGGCGCGAGATGCTTGTCAGTCACCGCGCAGCCGGCTCGAACGTGGCGCAACTGTTCGTGCTGACCAAGCCGGGCGGCGCGCCGGAGCGTTTGACCGATTTTCCCGAGCCGATTTTCGGCGGCTCGTTCGATCCGCGCGGCGGACGTTTCGTTATTTACTCGCGCGACACTGGCGGCAACGAAGCGGCGCGCATCTACCGGCTCGACCTGGATTCACGCGCCAGCACACTGCTGTCGGATCCCGATGCCCGCAGCGGCGTACTCTGGAACGAAGCCGGCACGCATTTGCTGATCGCATCGGTGCCGCTGGATCGCACGGCGCAGGGCGGCCGGCGCGACCAGATCGGCATCACGCTGGCGTTGGTCGATCCGGTCAAACCGCAGGATCGACGCGTCCTGACCGAGTTGCCCGGCACCGGTTGGTTCGCGTTCAAGTTTTCTCCCGACGACAAGTTTCTCGTGGGGTTGCGTTATGTCAGCGCGACCGAGTCCGAAGTCTGGCGCGTCGATGCGGCCAGCGGAAAGCGCGAGCGGCTGCTGCCGGCGGCTGACAAAACGCGTGCGTCGTATTCCGGCTTCGACTTCAGCCCGGACGGATCTCGCCTTTACCTGACGACCACCGAGCGCAGCGAATTCGATCAGCTCGCCGAATATCGCTTCGATACGCGCGCGCTGCGATTCTTTGCGACCGACGTTCCGTGGGATGTTGATTCGTTTGCGTTGTCCGAGGACGGACGCAAACTGGCTGCCGTGTTCAACGTCGACGGTCGCGACGAGCTGCGATTGTTCGATCCGGAGAGCGGCAGGGAGCTGGCGCGACCGAAAATTCCGGCGGGCCAGATCTCCGGCTTGAGGTGGCATGAAAAGCGCGTCAACGAATTCGCGTTCACGCTGAATTCGCCGCAAAGCCCCGCCACCATTTTCAGCGTCGATAGCGCGAGCGGCGCAGTGCAGCGTTGGACCACCGCGGATACGGCGGGAGTCGACCCCGCCAGCTTTCGCGATGCCGAAATCGTGCGCTGGAAAAGCTTCGACGGCCGGACCATCAGCGGCGTGCTGACGATGCCGCCGCCGCGCTTTACCGGGCCACGGCCGGTGCTGGTTGCGATACACGGCGGGCCCGAAGCGCAGGCGACCGTCAGCTTCAACAACCGCTTCAACTACCTAATCAACGAGCTCGGCGTTGCATTGCTCGAGCCGAACGTGCGCGGCTCGAGCGGCTACGGCAAGACGTTTCTCGATCTGGACAACGGCGTCAAGCGCGAGGACTCGGTCAAGGATATCGGCGCCCTGCTCGACTGGATCGCCACAGACCCTCGGCTCGATGCGAAGCGCGTGATGGTGCAAGGTGGCAGCTACGGCGGCTACATGGTGCTGGCGAGCCTCGTGCATTACAGCGACCGGCTGCGCGGTGGTATCGACGTCGTCGGCATTTCGGACTTCGTCAGCTTTCTAGGCAACACCGAAAGTTATCGACGCGATATTCGGCGTGCCGAGTACGGCGATGAGCGTGACCCGGCAGTGCGCGCGGTGCTCGACAGAATTTCGCCACTGGCAAACGCCGGAAAGATTCGCGCGCCACTGTTGGTCGTGCACGGCAAGAACGATCCGCGGGTGCCGGTCAGCGAAGCCGAGCAGATCGTGCACGAGGTGCGCGCCAACGGGACACCGGTGTGGTACCTGATGGCCGATAACGAAGGCCACGGCTTCGCTCGTAAGCCCAACGCCGATTACTACTTCTACTCGATGGTGGCGTTTATCGAGCGCTTTCTGCTTGGCGAGTGAAGTCGGCCGCTGCCGGAGGGGTCAGCGGCCGGTCGCGGAAGTGGAGAACTTCCCCATTGCTACCGCGACCAGCAGGGCGCCGACGTAAAGCAGTTGAAGGTTGCTTCGCCTAGTGGCCTGTAACAGCCAATTCGAAAGTGCCTTGCACGTCTGGGCGGCCGATTGCTTTGTCGCTCGCCTTGTGCGTATGCGTCGGCTACGCGACGCGGCTCGCTTCGCGCACTCGGCGCACCCAGACGCGCCTTTCCCCTCCGAATCGACTGTTACAGGCCACTAGTGTGAATTGGGGTCGCGCTTACTCCGGCCGGTGAACCGCTGCCAGCGATGCGCCGGTGCGCAGTTGCGCCGGGATCGTGGACCACAACACGTAGTTGTTCGCGTGCGCTTCGAGCTCGATGGCCCCGGCGGAAAGCGCCGCTATCGCTGCGCGATCCGCCAGCGGGATGACGAAGGCGGTCGGTACCCCGGTTAACTGGCCAAGCTCGCTCGTCTCGGCCGCGCCCCGCGCCGGACGCAGCGTCAGGC
>JBGTEW010000409.1:0-2716 GCA_041747615.1 Burkholderiaceae bacterium
CGAAGCGCACGCCGTTGGCGGAGGCTGCCATCAGGCCGTTGAACTCGGTAAAACGCGTTGTTCCTGCGGCCATCGCGCCCTGCGATGCCGCCAGACCGAGGTTGATGCCGTTCAGAGTCGCCCAGCGGATCTGGAACGGACCGGCGACTACGCTTCGCGCGATCGCGTCGTCCAGAGACTGCCCGCGACCGGCAACGGTCAGGGACAACGTCGCGGTACCCTGCACCGCGGTCGGCGGCCCTTCGCCAGCTGCTACTTGCGCAGCCGGGCGTAGCGTCTGCAACACCGACTCGACATCGATATTCGAAGCGCCGGCTATGCCGGTGACAACCCATTCGACGTCGGTGGCCGCGTACACGGTGCCGCTGGTAATGCCGAAAAATCCTGCCAGTGTGAATTCCGAGACTTCGACGACGTTGTCGAAGATGCGACCGCTCGCCTGAATTTCGCTCCAGCGCACCCGCGGCCCGAACGGCGGCATCCAGCGATCGGCGTCAAGGCGGAAATCGATCGACTCGCGGCCATCGGGCAGTCTGCCGGGCTTAAACGACAGCTGCATTGTTCCATCGAGCCCCAGTGGCCGCAGCACCAGCGGCCCAAAGTTGCCATCGGGCGCGCGGCGCAAGACGCCTTCAAAGGCGTCCGGGAACAACTTCGAATCGCCGATTCGGACCGAAGCGAAGCGGATCGTCGAAATCTTGCTGGGCAGAGCGCGCGCGCCGCCCGGCAGCGTGCGGACGATGTATGCGGCCTGTGCCGGCGTCACAGTCATCGGCGCGATCAATGCCTCGCTCCATACCCAGTTGCCGCCCCGGATCGCGCTCCACAGATCCCTCCAGTTAATCAGCAGAGTGACTTCCTGAGCCTTGAACTGCGCGCTCGCATCGATGCCGCGCACGATCAACCTGGGGGTCGGGGAGAAACTGAATTCGCTGTCGGCCACCGTCACCGGCCGCTTGAACACCGCCGCAAGTCTCTCGGCGACGCGCGCCGCGGACGTTTCTTCGCGCAGCGGTTCGACCGTTGCATACGCGCCGGCGGCGATGACCGCGATCACCGCGACCATTAGCAATCTCTTCATCCATACGCGTAGCAGTTCGCGCCTGCGGCCGTCGGCGTACTCGCTGGCTTCGGCACGATCGCGTTCTTCCTGCAGATCGAGCCGATCAGGCACGTTGACGGTCGTTATGGCCCAATGCGTCGAGACACCATCCAATTCGTAACCGTCGCCACGGCGCTGCGAGCGCTTTTTATGTGAGCGCCCACTATCCTTACGTGCTTTGCCCGTGCTCGGTTGTAGCGGTGGCGATTGCCGCGCGACCGAGCCGATTATGGTCGCTTCGCGCGCCAGCTGCGCTGCCGCCTGCTCGACACTGGCGCGCACCAGTTCGGCAGCCACCGCCTCTTCGGTGTCGCCAAATACGGTGACCGGGTCAAGGTCTGTCTGCTCCAGAAACTGCGCCACCGCTTCGGGTTCCAGCTGGGCATTGGCGACCGAGCCATTCCCTTTGCTGGAGTCGTAGCTCATCGGCTCGACCAGAGTTGCATCCTGCAGCTTGCGCAATGCGCGCTCGATTCGCTCGTCGTTCAGGCTTGGCAACCGCGTCTTCAGCCCCGCAACGTTCAGGCGCCCATCGAGCAGGATCAGGATCAGCCGCTCGCTTTGTGTGAACTGGTGCGACTTCTCATAGACCTCGCGCACGCCGCGATCGGTGCGCCGATAGATCATCGAGTGGTTTAACGCCATGCGTTTGTTCAAGCCGTGCGCAAACAAGGCAAGAGCCCGGGTCGATCGATTGTATCGGCGAAGGTGTCGTCTTTACAGACTCCGTTTGGCCGATAAGAGGCGATAACGCCCGGCTGGCGAATGGTTGGAAATCACTTGTTACTAGGTGGCCCGTGTGCGCGCAATCGCGCCCTCGCGCCGGCATCAGATCACTGCGCGCTACGATTCCCGCTCGCAACGACACCTGCAACAGCGGAGCCATCGATGCCGGATACCGGCGGATTCAAGCTCACGTATTCGACGATGTTCAGCCCACCGTCGGCACTGGACGAGCGATTCGACGCCGCGCTCGCGCACACGAAGCGATCGTTCGGGCGCGACTATCCGCTGTGGATCGATGGAGCCGCGCACGATGCGCCGCGGCGCTTCGAAGTGCGTTCGCCGATCCACCGCGACTGGTTGCTGGGTCGCTTTGCAGCCGCATCAGGCGCCGAGGTCGACGCTGCAGTGAGCGCCGCGTACCGGGCTTTCCCCGCGTGGGCAACCTCACCATGGCGCGAGCGCGTTGCGCTGCTGCGTCGAGTAGCGTCGCTGATTGAAGAGCGCGTGTACGAAATCTCCGCGGCAGTTGCACTCGAGGTCGGTAAGAATCGCATGGAGGCACTCGGCGAAGTGCAGGAGACCGCCGACCTGTTCAGCTGGTACTGCGATCAGATGGAAGCCAACGACGGCTTCTTGCGCGACTTGCCGAGCGATCCGCTGAGCGGCTGGGTCAGCCGAAATCGCACGCAACTCAAACCCTACGGCGCCTGGGCCGTGATCGCGCCGTTCAACTTTCCCTATGCGCTCGCGGGTGGACCCGTGGCAGCAGCGCTGGTTGCCGGCAACACCGTCATCTTCAAGACCGCGAGCGATACCGCGTGGAGCGGCTGGCTGCTGCTCGAGGTGCTGCGCGACGCCGGGCTGCCGGCGGGCGTGGTCAACTACATC
>JBGTEW010000410.1:0-2639 GCA_041747615.1 Burkholderiaceae bacterium
GCGATGCCGACACCGCCGGTAAAACCGATGCGTCCATCGACCACCAGCAGCTTGCGATGCGTACGGTTGTTCACGCGGCCGAGGTTGTACCAGCGCAGCGGCCGGTACTTGCGGAAGTCCACACCTGCATCGATCATCGACTGAATCGACTCGTTGTCCATCTTCTGGCTGCCGATCCAGTCGACCAGCACGTTGACCTTGACTCCGGCGCGCGCCCGCTCGGCCAGCGCGGAAGCGAAGCGCCTGCCGATGTCTCCCGACCAGTAGATATACGTTTCGAAATCGATCGTCTGTTTCGCGCTCGAGATCGCCTGCAGCATCGAAGGAAAAATGCGATCGCCATTTAACAGCGTCTCGATCCGGTTGCCGTCGATCAGTGGTGGCCCGAGCAACACACTCATCGACCGCAGAAACTGCTGGTCGGCAACCGGATACAGATGCGTCGGCCTGACGTCGATCTTTTTCTCGGTGCGCAGGTTCAGCAAAACCAGCGTCGCGAGCACAGTCAGGATGACTGCGACGATGATCGGCACCATGTGTCGTTTCAGGTTCATGAATTCACTAGGGGCAGCGTGCGGGCGGTATCGCTATGCAAGAATCATGCAAACCGGCGAATGATCCGATTCACGATGGCGAAAGGCAAGAGCTCCGAGACGCGGCTGGCACACGGCGGCAAAACCGCGATCGGCGGCCACGATTTCGTCAACCCGCCGATCGTCCGCGGATCGACGGTGCTGCATGCGAGCGTCGCCGACATGAAGGAGCGCTCGCGGCGTTATCGCAACGATGAAGCGGGCCCGGTCAACTACGGTCTGTACGGCACGCCGACTCATCACGCGCTGTTCGAGCTGTTAAGCGAGCTCGAGGGTGGCTACCGCAGCTGGGCGGTGCCGACGGGGCTCGCCGCCTGCACGATCGCGATGATGGCGTGCGTCCGGGCCGGCGATCATGTGCTGGTGTCGGATGCCACCTATGGCCCGACTCGCCGGTTCTGTACCGACATGCTGCCGCGCTACGGCGTGCAGTGCAGTTTCTATTCGCCGGTCGCGGGGCGCGAGCTCGAAGCGCATTTTCGCCCGAACACGCGCGTGCTGTGGCTTGAATCACCGGGTTCGCTGACGTTCGAAATGCAGGACGTGCCGCTGCTGGCGGCGCTGGCGCGCTCGCGCGGCGTGACGACGGTCATCGACAACACGTGGGCAACGCCGCTGTACTTTCAACCGATCCGGTGTGGTGCCGACGTCAGCCTGCACGCCGCCACCAAGTACATCTGCGGCCATTCGGACATGCTGATGGGAACCATCACGTGCAGCGAGAGCGCATGGCCGAAGATGCGGGAAACGCTGTTCAACTTCGGAGTGGCGGTCAGCCCGGACGAAGCCTACGTCGCGCTGCGCGGACTGCGTTCGCTCGCCGCACGTCTGCGGCAGCATCGCGCTACCGCGGAGCGGCTGATCGGATGGCTGGTTGCACAGCCCGAGGTCGAGCGGGTCCTGTACCCGGCGTTGCCCGGCGATCCCGGCCACGAGCTGTGGAAGCGCGACATGAGCGGTGCGACGGGACTGTTCGGCATCGTGCTGCGTCCAAGCGTGGGTGTTGCACGCCTGAACGCGATGATCGATGCAGTCCAGCTGTTCGGCCGCGGATATTCATGGGGTGGTTACGAAAGTCTGATGATTCCGGTGTATCCAGAGCGCAGTGTCTCGCCGTGCCCTTACGAGGGCCGCCTGTTCCGCATCTCGGCCGGGCTCGAAAACTCCGACGATCTGATCGACGATCTGGCGCACGGGTTTGCTGCGTTACGTGCGTAGCGCGGAACGAAAGTCGCGCAGGTAGGCGAGCCCGCGAAGCGCCCGGTTGCCGTACCAGCTGGTCATCTCGCCGTCGATCAGGTGAACCGGCATCGCCAGTTGCTGCTGCAGTTCGGCGACATGCGGCTCGCGGAACATGAACGGCTCGGAAGACAGCAGCACACGATCGACCTGCCGCGCGGCCGCTTCGAGATCCGGCACCGTCGGATAGCGCGCTGCCCCCGCCCAGCCGCCTGCAGGTGCGTCAACCTGCCAGCCGACGCACGCGAGCGTGCGCGCGATGTACGTGTCCGAGGCGATCGTCATCCACGGATCTTTCCAGATCAGATACAGCACCTTCTCACGCGGCCATTTGATAGCGCGGCACTCGTCGAGTTCGCGGCGCAGCTCCGCAGCCAACTGCTCGGCGCGCGGCCGCGCGTCGAAAATGCCACCCAGCAGCTGGAACAGCGCAGCATTGTCTTCGGGCGAGTTCGGATGCGTCGCGATCACGTGCGGCACGCTCTTGCGAATCTGCTCGACGGTGGCGAGTTCGTTCTCGTCGACGTTGACGATCACATGGGTCGGATGCAACGCGAGCAAGGCATCGAGCTTGACATCCTTGGTGCCGCCGACCTTCGGCACATCGCGTACCGCGTCGCGCGGATGGATGCAGAAGCCGGTGCGGCCCACCACGTGCCGTCCCCGCTGCAGATCGAACAGAAGCTCGGTGATCGACGGCACCAGCGAGACGATGCGCGCGCCGGTGCCGGCTGGCCGATGCTCTTGCCCGGCGGCATCGATCATCGATGCGCAGGTATCAGCGTTCAGCGGGAGCGCCGGCACGCG
>JBGTEW010000411.1:0-3422 GCA_041747615.1 Burkholderiaceae bacterium
CGCAAGGTTGCCAAGGTGCGGTTGGTCAATGGTTACGAAGTGATTTCGTACATCGGCGGCGAAGGTCACAATTTGCAGGAACACTCGGTCGTGCTGATCCGGGGCGGTCGTGTAAAGGATCTGCCGGGCGTGCGTTATCACATCGTGCGCGGCTCGCTCGATACGCAGGGCGTGAAGGATCGCAAGCAGAGCCGATCGAAGTACGGCGCCAAACGTCCCAAACCGGCTTAATGATTTTGCATCGATCGTCCCCACTTGGGGATGATCGAGTAAGTCGCGGTTCGTCAGCATGGAACCGCATAACGACTGAAGAAAGAGGTGAGAAGTGCCGCGTCGTCGTGAAGTCCCCAAGCGTGAGATCCTGCCCGATCCGAAATTTAACTCGCAGGATCTGACCAAGTTTGTCAACGTCATCATGCTGGACGGCAAGAAAGCCGTGGCTGAGCGCATCGTCTATGGCGCGTTGACACAGATTGAAACCAAGGGCGGCAAGAATGCGCTGGAGGTGTTCTCCGCGGCGCTGGCCAATGTGCGGCCGATGGTCGAGGTAAAGAGCCGGCGCGTCGGCGGCGCGAACTATCAGGTGCCGGTGGAAGTTCGCCCAGTGCGTCGCATGGCGCTGGCGATGCGCTGGCTGCGCGAGGCCGCCAAGAAGCGCAGCGAAAAATCAATGCCGCTACGGCTTGCCGGCGAGCTGATGGAAGCGGCCGAAGGTCGCGGCGGTGCGATGAAGAAGAAAGAGGAAGTGCACCGGATGGCCGAAGCGAACAAGGCCTTCGCGCATTTCCGGTTTTGACCGGGGAATATGAGCCGGCCCGCTTTGCGGTCCGGCAACTTAAGTTGGGATTTATCGTTTTCTATGCCACGTAAGACCCCCATAGAGCTGTACCGGAACATCGGAATCTCGGCGCACATCGACGCCGGTAAGACCACGACTACTGAGCGTGTGCTTTTCTATCCCGGGGTCAACCACAAACTCGGCGAGGTGCATGAAGGCGCCGCGACGATGGACTGGATGGAGCAGGAGCAGGAGCGTGGCATCACGATCACATCGGCTGCGACCACGACTTTCTGGCGCGGTATGGACATGTCGTTTCCGGAGCATCGGATTAACATTATCGACACGCCCGGACACGTCGACTTCACAATCGAGGTCGAGCGCAGCATGCGCGTGCTCGATGGCGCGTGCATGGTCTATTGCGCGGTGGGCGGCGTGCAGCCGCAGTCCGAGACGGTCTGGCGCCAGGCCAACAAGTACGGCGTGCCCAGGCTCGCGTTCGTCAACAAGATGGATCGCACCGGCGCGAATTTCTTCAAGGTTTACGAGCAGATGCGGTTGCGGCTGAAGGCCAATCCGGTGCCGATCCAGATTCCGATCGGCGCCGAGGAGGGCTTTCGCGGCGTCGTTGATCTGGTCAAGATGAAAGCCATTGTCTGGGATGAAGCCAGCAAGGGCATGAAATTCGAGTACATCGAGATTCCGCCTGAGCTAGTCGAGACTGCCAAGGAATGGCGTGAAAAGATGGTCGAAGCCGCCGCTGAGGCGAACGATGATCTGATGAACAAGTATCTCGACGGCGGCGCACTGACCGAGCAGGAAATCAAGCAGGGATTGCGCGCGCGCGCCATCGCAAGCGAGATCACGCCGATGCTGTGCGGCTCGGCGTTCAAGAACAAGGGCGTGCAGGCGATGCTCGACGCCGTCATTGAGTACTTGCCGAGCCCGGTCGATATCCCGCCGGTCACCGGCGAGAACGAAAAAGGGCAGTCGGAAGAGCGGCCGCCCAGCGACAAGGCGCCGTTTTCTTCGCTCGCGTTCAAGATAATGACTGACCCGTATGTCGGTCAGCTGACTTTCCTGCGCGTGTACTCGGGCGTGCTGAATTCCGGCGACACTGTTTTCAACGCGATCAAGGGCAAGAAGGAGCGCATCGGCCGCATCCTGCAGATGCATGCAAACCAGCGCGAAGACATCAAGGAGGTCTACGCCGGTGACATCGCAGCCGCGGTCGGGCTGAAGGATGTGACCACGGGCGACACGCTGTGCCATCCGGACAAGGTCGTCACGCTGGAGCGGATGGTGTTTCCGGAGCCTGTGATTTCGCAGGCCGTTGAGCCGAAGACCAAGGTCGATCAGGAAAAGATGGGGCTTGCGTTGAATCGTCTGGCGCAGGAAGACCCTTCATTCCGCGTGCACACCGACGATGAGTCCGGGCAGACGATCATCTCCGGCATGGGCGAGTTGCATCTTGAAATCATCGTCGAGCGGATGAAGCGCGAGTTTTCAGTCGAAGCGTCGGTCGGCAAGCCGCAGGTGGCGTATCGCGAAACGATCCGTCGCACGGTCGAGAACGCCGAAGGCAAGTTCATCAAGCAGTCGGGTGGTCGCGGCCAGTATGGCCACGTCGTCCTGAAGCTCGAACCACAAGAGCCGGGCAAAGGGTTCGAGTTTGTCGACGCGATCAAGGGCGGCACCGTGCCGCGCGAATATATCCCGGCGGTGAACAAAGGCGTCACGGAAACGCTGAAGGCCGGGGTGTTGGCCGGCTATCCGGTAGTCGATGTCAAAGTCACGTTGCACTTCGGCTCGTACCACGAGGTCGATTCGAACGAAAACGCATTCAAGATGGCCGGCTCGATCGGCTTCAAGGACGGCATGCGCGCCGCTTCACCCGTCCTGCTGGAGCCGATCATGGCGGTCGAAGTCGAAACTCCGGAAGAGAAGATGGGCGACGTGATGGGCGATCTGTCGTCGCGCCGCGGTGTGATCCAGGGCATGGACGACATTGCAGGCGGGGGTGGCAAGGCCGTGCGGGCCGAAGTGCCGCTGGCCGAAATGTTCGGCTATTCGACGACCTTGCGCTCGTTGACGCAGGGGCGGGCAACGTACACGATGGAATTCAAGCACTACGCAGAGGCGCCGAAGTCGGTCGCCGAAGCGGTGATTTCGGCAAAAACCAGATAACTCACCAAGCGAAGTTTGAGGAATAAAAATGGCCAAAGGCAAATTTGAGCGGACCAAGCCGCATGTGAATGTAGGCACGATTGGCCACGTCGATCACGGCAAGACGACGTTGACAGCGGCGATGACCGCGGTACTGGCGAGCAAATATGGAGGCGAGGCGCGCGCCTACGACCAGATCGACGCCGCGCCGGAAGAAAAAGCGCGCGGCATCACGATCAACACCGCGCACGTCGAATATGAGACGGCCAACCGGCACTACGCGCACGTCGACTGCCCGGGCCATGCCGACTACATCAAGAACATGATCACCGGCGCCGCACAGATGGACGGCGCCATTCTCGTCGTCAGCGCCGCCGACGGCCCGATGCCACAGACCCGAGAACACATCCTGCTGGCGCGCCAGGTGGGCGTGCCCTACATCATCGTGTACCTGAACAAAGTCGACATGGTCGACGAC
>JBGTEW010000412.1:0-8321 GCA_041747615.1 Burkholderiaceae bacterium
GGCGCTCGCCGGCATCACGTTCACCGGCTCGCACGAGGTCGGCATGGGCATCGTGCGCAAGTTCGCCGCGGGACGATGGCCCCGCCCATGCATCGCCGAAATGGGCGGCAAGAACGCCGCGATCGTCACGCGCCATGCTGATCTCGAGCGCGCTGCCATCGGCATTGTGCGCTCCGCCTTCGGACTGCAGGGACAGAAGTGCTCGGCGTGTTCGCGCGTGTATGTGGATCGCCCAGTGGCGGACGCACTGCGCGCAAAATTGATCGAACAGACACACGCGATTTCGGTCGGTGATCCAACCCTGCAGCAGCACTGGATGGGGCCCTTGATCAACGAGACCGCGTACCTGCGCTACCGGAAATGCACCGAGCAGTTGCGCAGGCACGGAACCATTTTCACCGGCGGTGAAATTCTTACTGCGGGCGCACTGAGTAACGGATACTTCGTGGCGCCGACCATCGGCACCGCACCGTTCGACTACAGCCTATGGCGCGACGAGAAGTTCATCCCGCTCGTGCTGGTGGGTGAAGTAGCCTCGCTGGACGAAGCGATCACGCACGCCAACGCCTCCGAGTACGGCCTGACCGCGGGGTTCTACGGCGCGAAGGAAGAGATTCCGGACTTTCTCGATCGCATCGAAGCCGGCGTTACGTCCGTCAATCGCCCGCAAGGTGCCACGACCGGCGCGTGGCCGGGCTATCAACCCTTCGGCGGTTGGAAAGGCAGCGGTACGACCGGCAAGGCGATCGGCAGCTTCTACTATCTGCCGCAGTATCTGCGCGAACAATCGCAAACGATCGTCGACTGATCTACAGCGGCTTCTTCAGCCAGTTCGCCAGCTCGCCGACTACGCCGCGGCGAAACATCAGCACGCAGACCACGAATATCACACCCTGGACGACCGTGACCCAGGCGCCCAACTGTGCGAGGTAGTTCTGCATCGTAATGATGACGGCGGCCCCGACGACGGGGCCGAAGATCGTGCCGAGACCGCCCAGCAGCGTCATCAGCACCACCTCGCCCGACATTGACCAGTGCACATCCGTGAGCGTGGCTAGCTGGAACACCAATGACTTGGTGGCTCCGGCCAGTCCGGCCAGCGTGCCCGACAGCACGTACGCCATCAGTTTGAACCTGTCGGTGTCGTAGCCGAGTGAGATGGCGCGCGGTTCGTTCTCGCGAATCGCCTTGAGTACCTGACCGAACGGCGAATGCACCACCCGGTAGATCACCAGAAATCCGCCGAGGAAAATCACCCACACCAGCACATACATCGCCGTGTTGTCCGCGAGGTCGATCAGCCCGAACAGCTTGCCGCGAGGCACTGCCTGAATGCCGTCTTCGCCGCCGGTAAACGGCGTCTGCAGATAGAAGAAAAACACCATCTGCGCTAAAGCCAGCGTAATCATCGCGAAATAGATACCCTGACGGCGAATCGCCAGCAATCCACTGCCCCAAGCCAGCACGGCCGAGCAGAAGGTACCGAACAAAATCGCGAGTTCCGGCGTCAGACCCCACACCTTCGCCGCGTGCGCGGTCGCATAGCCCGCGGTGCCGAGAAACATCGCGTGACCGAACGACAACAGGCCGCCGAAGCCGATCAGCAGGTTGAAGGCGCACGCGAACAAGGCAAAGCACATCACCTTCATCATGAATATCGGATACACGACCAGCGGCGCGACCGCGAACAACGCGGCCATCACGACGAACGCGATGCGCAGATGCTTAACGTCGTACCGTCCGGCAGCCGGCACAGGGGCGTGAGCGGCGGCCATGGCGCTACTTCTGCGTGCCGAACAGGCCGGCCGGCTTGATCAGCAGCACGATCGCCATGATGATGAAGATCACGGTGTTCGACGCTTCCGGATAAAACACCTTGGTCAGCCCTTCTATCACCCCAAGTCCGAAGCCGGTGATGATCGAGCCCATGATCGAGCCCATGCCGCCGATGACGACGACCGCGAACACGACGATGATCAGGTCCGCACCCATTAGCGGGCTGACCTGATAGATCGGTGCGGCCATCACGCCGGCGAACCCGGCCAGCGCAACCCCAAAGCCGTACGTCAGCGTGATCATGCGCGGCACATTGATGCCGAAAGCCTTCACCAGCTCCGGGTTCTCGGTGGCGGCGCGCAGATACGAGCCTAGCTTCGTGCGTTCGATCACGTACCAGGTGGACAGGCACACAATCAGGGACGCAACGATCACCCACGCGCGGTAGTTCGGCAGGAACATGAAGCCAAGGTTCTGCACGCCCGTCAACTCTGCGGGCATCGCATACGGCTGCCCCGATGAGCCGAACTCGTTGCGGAACAGGCCCTGAATGATCAGCGCCAGGCCAAACGTCAACAGCAAGCCGTACAGGTGATCGAGCTTGTACAGCTTCGACAGCATCAATCGCTCGATCACCATGCCGGTGGCGCCGACAATCACGGGCGCCAGCGCGAGCGCCCACCAGTAGCCCAGCCCCAGCTTGTTCAGCAGGAAGTACGCACAGAACGCGCCCATCATGTATTGCGCGCCGTGCGAGAAATTGATGATATTCAGCAGCCCGAAGATCACCGCCAGCCCGAGCGACAGCAGCGCATAAAACGACCCGTTGATCAGGCCGATCAGCAGCTGGCCGAACAGCGCCTGGGTAGGGATCCCGAAGATTTCCACGAGTGCGTGTTCTTGGTGTGCGAACCGTCGCCCCGGCGCAGGCCGGGGCTCGATGTCATCAGCTCAGTTCGATCCCGGCCTGCGCCGGGAAGGACGCCCGAAACTTCCGCTGAAGCTCAATGTCACTTCTTCGCGGCCCCCGCGCCCGCCACCAGTGGGCAGTCGCCGTCGGCCATCGGACGAAACGCCTGCTCGACAGGAATCGTCGCAATGGTCTTGTAGTAGTCGTACGCTCCCTTCGACTCGGACGGCTTCTTCGCTTCGAACAGATAGGCCGGATGAAGCTTGCGGCCGTCGGCGCGGATCGTGCCCTTGCCGAACAGCGGGTCATCGGTCGGCATCTTCTTCATCTGCTCGATGACCTTGGTGCCGTCGTCGCTCTTAAGCGCCTCAACCGCCTTCAGATAGTGCAGCACGGCCGAGTACACCCCCGCGTGGATCATCGTCGGGTACTTGCCGTTGTTGCCCGCGGCGAATCGCTTGGTGAACGCGCGCGTGTTGTCGTTCATGTCCCAGTAGAACGTTTCGGTGAATTGCAGCCCCTGCGCACGCTCGAGTCCCAGGCCGTGGATTTCAGTCAGGAACACCAGCAACCCGGCAAGCTTTTGGCCGCCTTTGACAATCCCGAATTCCCCTGCCTGCTTGATCGAGTTGGTCGTATCGCCACCCGCGTTGGCGAAGCCGATGATCTTGGCTTTGGATGCCTGCGCCTGCAGCAGGTAGGAGGAAAAGTCCTGCGTGTTCAGCGGGGAGCGCACCTTGCCCACCACTTTGCCGCCGTTCTTGAGCACCACGGCTTCGACGTCGCGCTCCAGCGCGTGGCCGAACGCATAGTCGGCGGTGATGAAGAACCATGAATCACCGCCGGCTTTGACGACGGCGTTGCCGGTACCGTTGGCGAGCATCCAAGTGTCGTAGGTCCAGTGAATGGTGTTCGGCGAGCAGGCCTTGCCGGTCAGGTCCGAAGTGGCCGCCCCGGACACCAGGAAGGCCTTGCCTTTTTCCCGCGTGATCTGATTGACCGCTAGCGCCACCGACGAGGTAGGCACGTCCACGATGACGTCGACCTTGTCCGTGTCGTACCAGGTGCGGGCGATCGTCGATCCAACGTCGGGCTTGTTCTGATGATCGGCCGATACGATTTCGACCTTCATTCCCTTCTTGGCCGCGCCGAAATCCTCGACCGCCAGTCGCGCAGCGACCGTCGACCCCGGTCCCGTCAAATCCGCGTACAGGCTCGACTGGTCATTCAGCACGCCGATCTTGATGATGCCGTCCGAAATCTGCGCCTGTGCGGCGCCGGCACCCACCGCGAACAGGGCGGCTATCAAGCTGGAAAGCAGTTTGCGTCTCATGCACATCTCCTCGTTTCTTTCTGTCGTGTCCGGTAACAACTGGGCCGGTCACACTCCCAGATACTCATGAAGCAGTTCTTGTTTGTTGCTCAATTCGTTCGCCGCGAAGCCCTCGACGATGCGGCCATGTTCCATCACATATAGCCGATCCGCCAGCGGCGCGGCAAAGCGGAAATTCTGCTCGACCATCACGATCGTCATGCCCTTCTCGCGTAACGTGCGAATCATGCGCGCTAGCGTCTGCACGATTACCGGAGCAAGCCCTTCGCTGATCTCGTCGAGCAACAACAGCCTGGCCCCGGTACGCAAGATACGCGCGACCGCGAGCATCTGCTGCTCACCGCCCGACAGCCGCGTCCCCGGACTCGCGCGCCGTTCGCTCAAGTTGGGGAACATCGCGTAGATCTCGTCGACCGACATGCCGCCGCTGGCGACCGCCGGAGGCAACAGCAGATTCTCTTCGCACGACAGACTGGCAAAGATGCCGCGCTCCTCAGGGCAGTAGCCCAGGCCGAGCTGCGCGATCTTGTGCGGCGGCAGATTCACCGCCTCGACGCCATTGATCATGATCGACCCGCTGCGGCGGCCCACTAGGCCGAGAATCGCTTTCAACGTTGTCGTGCGCCCCGCGCCATTGCGGCCGAGCAACGACACGACTTCGCCGCTGTTCACGGTCAGATCGACCCCGTGCAGGATATGCGATTCGCCATAGAAGGCGTGCACGTCGGTCAGCCGAAGAAATTCAGTGCTAGCCATGCACGCCCTGCAACTCGACGTCCGCGCTGCCCATGTACGCCTCTCGCACCTGGGCATCGGTCGACACTTCCGCGTACGGACCCTCGGCCAGTACTGCGCCGCGGGCCAGCACCGTGATGCGGTCGGCGATCGTCGATACGACGTTCATGTTGTGCTCGACCATCAGCACTGTGCGACCGGCCGAAACCTGCTTGATCAACGCCATCACCCGGGCCACGTCTTCATGCCCCATGCCCGCGGTCGGTTCGTCGAGCAGCATCAGTTCGGGCTCGGTTGCCAGGGTCGTCGCGATTTCGAGCGCACGCTTGCGGCCGTACGGCAGCGACACTGTCTCGACGTGGGCCAACGGCCCTAGATCAACCTGATCCAGCAACTCAAGCGCGCGTGCGTTCATAGCCTCAAGCACTCTTTCACTGCGCCAGAATTGAAACGAAAGGTCGGTCGCGCGTTGCAAAGCCACGCGCACGTTCTCCAGCACCGTCAGATGCGGAAACACCGACGAGATCTGATACGAGCGAACGATCCCGCGCCGAGCTATGTGTTCGGGCGAATCGCGCGTTATATCGGTGCCGTTGAAAAGAATCTGACCGCGGGTCGGTGTCAGAAACTTGGTCAACAGATTGAAGCAGGTGGTCTTGCCGGCGCCATTGGGGCCGATCAGCGCGTGAATCGTCCCGCGCCGGACTTTCAGATTGACTTCATTGACCGCTATGAAACCCTTGAACTCTTTGGTCAGGCCGCGGGTCTCGAGAATAATGTCTTCGGAAGAGCTCATGAAATAGCGGTCAGCATAACAAGGCGGGCGCGCAGGCGCGGCGGGCGCCGGGCGCCGCGCAGTATCTGCGTAAAGGCCGGCGCGTGCAAGGCACTTGGCCCTCGTATCAACCCTCTGAAGCGCGCTTTGCTATCGATACCGCTCGACCCAGACGTATCTGGCGCGAGAAGCGCTACCTGGTGTTGACGCTGCCGCCTGAGTCCTCGCGCCAGTCGGCGATCAGCGAAGCCTGCTCTGCAGAGCGCGCCGGGTCTGTTCGAGTTCACGCGGCACGCGGCCGGCCAGCCGGTCGAAAAGCTCCGAGTGCAGCGCGATCTCTTTCTGCCAGTCATCGTGATCGACCGACGCGATGCGCTCGAACTGCGCGCGCGAAAACTCAAGTCCGGTCCACTGCATGTCCTCGAAACGGGGGCTGATGCCAAATAGGTGCTCGACTCCGGCAGCTTGACCTTCGACGCGGTCGACAACCCACTTCAGCACGCGCATGTTCTCGCCGAAACCGGGCCAGACGAACTTGCCGGTCGGATCGGTGCGAAACCAATTGACCGTAAAGATTTTAGGCAGCTTGAAGCCGTCGGACGCCAGCTTTGAGCCCAGCTCGAGCCAGTGCGCGAAGTATTCGCCCATGTGGTAGCCGCAAAACGGCAACATCGCAAACGGATCACGCCGCAGTACCCCTTGGGCACCAGCCTGCGCGGCGGTGGTTTCCGAGCCCATCGTGGCAGCCATATAAACGCCTTCGACCCAGTCGCGGGCCTCGGTCACCAGCGGAACCGTGGTCGAGCGCCTGCCGCCAAACAGAAACGCATCGATCGGCACGCCGTTCGGATTCTCCCAGTCATCATCGATAACCGGGCATTGCTTGGCCGACACCGTGAAGCGCGCGTTCGGATGCGCCGCCTTGCGCCCCGCCTTTCCATCTTCGGGCGTCCAATCGTTGCCCTGCCAGTCGATCAGATGCGCCGGTGCCGGTCCCATCCCTTCCCACCACACGTCGCCGTCATCGGTCAGCGCAACGTTGGTAAAGATCACGTCTTCGCGCAAGGTCGCCATCGCATTGCGATTGGTCTTCTCCGACGTGCCGGGCGCCACGCCGAAAAAGCCCGCCTCGGGATTGATCGCATACAGCCGGCCATCGCTGCCCGGCTTGATCCATGCGATATCTTCGCCGACTGTCGTGACCGTCCAGCCTGAGAAAGCCGGCGGCGGTATCAGCATCGCGAAATTGGTCTTGCCGCACGCAGACGGAAACGCCGCTGCGATGTGATATTTCTTCCCCTCGGGCGAGGTAACGCCGACAATCAGCATGTGCTCGGCCAGCCAGCCGCGGCCGTCGGCACGCGCCGCATCGCGCCCCATTGTGGAAGCGATGCGCAGCGCCAGGCACTTCTTGCCCAGCAACGCATTGCCGCCGTAGCCTGATCCGAACGACCATATCTCGCGCGTCTGCGGAAAGTGAACGATGTACTTGGTCGGATTGCATGGCCATGGCACATCCTTCTCGCGGCGTTTATCCCCGCCGATCAAGGGCTTGCCGACCGAATGAATGCACGGCACAAACTCGCCGTCCGCGCCCAGGG
Organism: Burkholderiaceae bacterium; assembly: GCA_041747615.1. GTDB lineage: Bacteria > Pseudomonadota > Gammaproteobacteria > Burkholderiales > Burkholderiaceae_F > JACCZX01. Next base: position 7,131 of record JBGTEW010000412.1, read on the forward strand.
CCTCGATCGCCGCGCGGCCCATGCGGGTCATCATCCGCATGTTGACGACGACGTAAGCGCTGTCGGAAATCTCGACGCCGATCTGCGAGATGTGGCTGCCCAGCGGGCCCATCGAAAACGGAATCACGTACATCGTGCGGCCGCGCATCGAGCCCGCAAACAGCCCGTTCAGCGTGACGCGCATTTCTGCCGGCGCGACCCAGTTGTTGGTGGGGCCCGCATCGTCTTTCGTTTCGCTGCAGATATAAGTGCGGTCCTCTACCCGAGCGACATCCGACGGATCAGACAGCGCAATGAAGCTTCCTGGCCGCTTCTCGGGGCTCAGCCGACGCAGCGTGCCGGCGGCCACGAGCTCTTCGCATAGACGGTCGTATTCCTGCTGCGAGCCATCGCACCAGACAACACGGTCAGGCTGGGTCAGGCGCGCAATCTGATCGACCCACGTCTTGAGGTTCTTGCTTTTGACATACGACGGCGCGGTCGCTGGCACCGAAAGCACTGCGCTCATCACCTGCCTCCTTGGTCGTCGTTTTGTCGTTCGCGAAACGCTTCGTTTGGCAAACACCGGGCCGACGATTCTATCTGCCTTGCCCCGCCCAGCTTGCGGCGGCGCGGCACGGACGCTGGAGGCCGCCGAGTGCCTCTTGGTAAAAGAGAAAGGCCCGCGTCGCGGGCCATAAAAATACCTGGCAGTCTTATTCGACGATGTCGATTTCCACCGCCTGCGGCCCTTTCTGCCCCTGGGTCACCTGATACTCGACTTTCTGGTTTTCCTTCAACGTGCGAAATCCCTTGGCCTTGATGCCGCTGTAATGCGCGAAAAGGTCGGCGCCGCCATCATCGGGCTTGATGAAGCCGAAGCCCTTGGTTTCGTTGAACCACTTCACTGTGCCTGTCGGCATTTAGATAACTCCGGAAGAAACACGGGAAGCGCCCGCGACGCGCAAGCGAAGGCTGAAGGGATTGCGGGAGTTTTGCGACAGGAAGTCATCGACGAATTGTTGGAGCGAATCCTAAAGCGATAGTCGACTGCGATTTGACGCTACACCAGCGTTTTCCAAAAAGCTAGCCGGTGCGAGGTCAGACGGCCCACGGCCGTGCCAGATCGGCTGGCAGCAGCGAATAGAGCGCCACATCGAAGCGCGCCTCGCCCTGCACGATGCCGTGCCGCAGCACGCCTTCGAAGCTCGC
>JBGTEW010000413.1:0-6847 GCA_041747615.1 Burkholderiaceae bacterium
TGTACGCGTCGCCGAACTCGGCGACTAGCTTGCCGATCAACCGCTCACCGGTTTCATCGTCGGGCCGACCAGAGTCAAGGAGGTGAAATATCTGACCTTATTGCTCCGAACTGCGTGATTACGAGCGCCCGAAATACGCACAAAAAGTGCAAGCTGAAGATTCCATAGCGATTAGCCAATGCAACGAGGTCAGTGCGTTGGTGCGCTTAGGTATGCACGAAGAAGCCCGTTCGATCGCTAATAAGCTTGATAGCGGAAGTGCCGCCACAAACATTCGAGCGGGACAAGCGCGCATCGCGCTTGCAGAGCTTGCTGCAGCGACGGGCGACGTGAAATTTGCGATTGAGGAGTTACGGAATATGGCCACGGACCCTGTCTACCGGCATCACCGGCGGGGAGCGATGGCTTCTCTAGTCGAGTGCTATGAGTTGGCTAGTCGGCCCGCTGCCGCGCTTCTTGCTATGCAGGAATTGCAGACTGAGGTCGAAGCGGCGCGACGGGAAGTGGCGCTAGAGGAATTGCGCCGCATAGACGGGATCGATCCGGCACAGGACGAGGAATTCGATCGCGCGACTCGCCGCCGACTCGCCAGCTACCGAGTCGCGATTGACGACATCGGCGCTCGTCTTACTTTGAAGCTCCACTATCTCAATGAGCTCGCCGTTTCGGCCGAAATTCGTGAAGGAAATGAGGAAGACCGTGCCGAGCACATTTATCGTGTTGGAGCGCTGTGTTCGTTGCTGGCTGCGGAAGCGGGTTGCAGCGAGGAGCTATGCTGGCTTGCTGAAGTTGCAGGACGTTTGCATGACATCGGGAAGAGCTCAATCCCTGACGCAATAGTGCTTAAAGGACGCTCATTAAGCGAGGGAGAGTGGTCAATGGTGCAAGTTCACTCAAGCCATGGAGCTCAGCTTATAACTGACGCAGCCGAGCCGCAGCTCGTGCAGGTCGTGGCAGCCGTGCGTCATCATCACGAGAGATTCGATGGTGGCGGCTATCCAGGCTATTTGAAAGCTGAGGCGATTCCCCTGTTGGCGCGCATCGTTGCAGTCTCAGAAAGCTTTGACGCAATGTTGCAGTCTCGCACGTACCGCTCAAGTCGGTCGGTACTTGCGGCTCTCGAGGAGATCGAACGCTGCGCAGGCAATCAGTTCGATCCGCGGCTGGCAGGTCTATTCATTCAGATGGTGCGCCGAATTCAACGTGAAGTAGGTGATCTAAGAGAGTATTTGGGACAGCATGGGCGATCGTCATCCGCGGTTGGGACGTTCAGTAAGCTGAGCAGCTTATTTAATACACCTGCAATGCCGTTTCATGAAGCGAACGGGAAATAGCAACAACGACTCAGCGCCAGGAGTCTTTTAGAGATACTGCCAGGTTAAATACCGGCCCATCGCTTGTGTAATCTTTTCGATCCGCAACGAAGTACCCATTGCGCTCGAACTGGAACTTGTCGTCCGGTTTTGCGTGCGCGAGCGATGGTTCGACGTAGGCTCGTAACATCTGCTTGCTGTTCGGATTGATCAGCGCACGAAAGTCCTTGTCGCCCGCGTCAGGATAAGGATCGGTGAACAATCGATCGAACACCCGTACTTCGGCGGGAATGCTATCGGCCACTGACAGCCAATGAATCGCGGCGCGGGTCTTGACGCTGTTCGCGCCGGGCGAGCCGCTCTTGGTCTCAGGCAGGTACTCAGCATGAACTTCGACGACATTTCCCGTCTCGTCTTTGACGACGCTATGCGCGCGGATCACGTACCCATAACGCAGGCGCACTGGCTGCCCGGCACCACCGGGGCTGAGCGAAAGGCGATAAAAGTCGGGCGGCGCGTTGTCCATAAAATCCTCGGCCTCGATCCACATCTCGCGGCCGATGCGCAGCGTGCGTGAACCGAGTTCCGGCTTGTGTGGATGCACCGGCGCCTGCGTTTCTTCGGTCAGATCGACGGGAAAGTTATCGAGCACGAGCTTGATCGGCCGCAGCACCGCGGTCGCGCGCGGCACCGTCGGTTCAAGGTCATCGCGCAGCGCTTGTTCGAGCAGCGCGTAGTCGATCCACTGCGGCGACTTGCTGACCCCTGTGCGCTCCATGAACAGCTGCAGGCTTTGAGGCGTGTAGCCGCGCCGTCGTAGCCCGGCGATGGTCGGCATGCGCGGATCGTCCCAGCCGCCGACCAGGCCTTCGTCGACCATCTGAAACAGCTTGCGTTTGCTGGTGACGACGTACGTCACCGCAAGGCGGTTGAACTCATGCTGATGCGGCAGCAGGAACGGATTGGCTTTGCGCTCATCGAGTGCGGCTTGCAGCAGTGGCGTAAAACACTGCGTCTGCTCGCGCAGCAACTTGAAGAACTCCTCGGCATCCTGAGCAGCGAGATCGGAGTTCTTGCCCCACGAAGCGAACATCACCTCTGCGCGGCGTTCATAGCGGCTCGCGCCCAACCTATTCCCGTGATTGTGACAATGCAGTGCAAACTCGCGTTGCGATTCGAGTCCTGCATCGTAGATATGGTCGAGCATCCGCCTGGCGGCCTCATACTGGGGCCGGCGCAGCAGCGGCACGATGCGCTCGAGTACCCAGTCGTACCACGGACGCTGGTCTTCAAACTCCAACGTGCAGATCGAGTGCGTAATGTTCTCGAGCGCATCTTCGATCGGATGCGCGTACGCATAGAGTGGGTAGACGACCCACTTCGTACCGGTCATATGGTGCTCGGCAAAGCGGATGCGGTAAATAACCGGGTCGCGCATGTTGATGTTGGGCGACGCCATGTCGATCTTCGCGCGCAACACCATGGTGCCTTCGGCGTGCTGTCCCGCTCGCATCTCGCGAAACAGCCGCAAAGACTCGGCGATCGGCCGGTCGCGGTACGGAGAATCGGTCCCAACCTGAGTGAGTGTTCCGCGATTGGCGCGAATGTCGTCGGCGCTTTGCTCGTCGACATAGGCATAACCGGTCTCGATCAGGTATTCAGCAAAGCGATACATGTCCTCGAAGTAATCGCTTGCGTGATACAGATTCGACTCCTTGCCGTGTTCCCAGTCGAATCCGATCCAGCGCACCGATTCGAGAATCGAGTCGACGAACTCCTGGTCTTCCTTGACCGGATTCGTGTCGTCGAACCGCATGTGGCAGCGCCCGCCAAAGTCGCGGGCAAGGCCGAAATTCAGGCAGATTGATTTTGCATGACCGATGTGCAGATAGCCGTTGGGCTCCGGTGGAAACCGCGTACGGATTTTTGCCGGATCATGCGGAGCGTGCGCATGCACGTCGTACGGACCCGGACGGCCGGCCCAATTGCGGGGCTCGTAGGTGCCGCGCACCAGATCATCGGCGATGATGTTGCGAATAAAGTTGGTCGCATGGCCGCTCGACTTATCGTCCGCCGCCTTGCTCTTGTCGCCGCTCTTGCCGCCGCCGGCGGCCCGCCTATCCATTCGATGCTGCTGCCGCGCCGTCGGGAAACCGCGCGATTGTAGCGATGCAGTCCGAAGCTAGATCGGCGCGGTGCGTATCTTCAGCCAGTCGGCAGCAGCGCCGTTGACGTGCGGTCCGACCCGGCGCAGAACTTCGGCGTGGTACCGGTTCAGCCATTCGATCTCGTCGTCACGCAGCAGTGAACGGTCGATGACCCGGGTGTCAATCGGTGACAGCGTCAGTGTTTCGAACTGCAGAAACTCACCGAACTCGCCCGGTTCGTCGAGCACGGCCGGACGGTTGAGCACCAGATTTTCGATTCGTACTCCCCAGCGGCCGGGGCGGTAAATCCCCGGCTCATTCGATGTGACCATCCCGGGCTCCATCGCGGTCTGCGGCTCGGGCGCCAGATGCGGAGTAATGCCGTGCGGTCCTTCGTGCACGTTCAGGAAGTAGCCGACGCCGTGGCCGGTGCCATGCCCGAAATCAACGCCTGCGGCCCAGATCGGCGCCCGCGCCAGCGTGTCGAGCATCGGGCTGCGGGTGCCGCGCGGAAACTTCGCCATCGACAGCGCGATCATCCCTTTCAGCACCAGCGTGTAATCGCGCCGCTGCTCGGCCGTCGTCTCGCCGACCGGCACCACACGCGTGATGTCGGTTGTCCCGTATTCGTACTGGCCGCCGGAATCGATCAGCAGCAGGCCGTTGCCGACCATTCCGCGCATACAGATCGTGGCGTGAGATTCCTCGGTGGCCCGGTAGTGCGGCAGCGCGCCGTTGGCATTGAAACCAGCGATCGGATGAAAGCTGGGGCAGACGTAGCCGGGTCGGCGTTCGCGCGCTTCGATGACCTTCTGTCCTACCGTCATCTCCGTGATCGACTCGTGGCCCAGCGCGGCTTCGAACCAGGCGAAGAACTCGGCCAGCGCGGCGCCGTCCTGTTCCATCGCATGCCGGATGTGATGGATCTCGGCGTCCGTCTTGCGGCTTTTCGCGAGTGTCGAAGGATTGATTGCTTCGATAACGTTCACGCTATCGGGGACGGCCTGCCGCAGACCAAACGAGATGCGACGGGGATCGACCAGCAGCCTCGATCCGGCCGGCAACGCCTTCAGCGAACGGAACGCGTGGTCGTACGGCGCCACCGCCAGTCCATCCGATTTCAGTCGGGTCGCCAGATTGGCGCTGACCTTGCCGTCGGCAACGAACAAGGTTGCACTCGTCGCATCGAGCATCAGGTGCGCAATGAATACCGGGTTGTAACTGACATCGGCACCGCGCAGGTTGGTCAGCCAGCAGATGTCATCGAGCGTTGAGATCCAATGATGCGTGGCGCCCAGGGATTTCATCTGCTGCCGGACTGCCGCCAGTTTCTCGGTGCGCGGCGTGGGCGCAAACGGCGCCACGTGTTCGTATACCGGCTGCGCCGGCAGGGCTGCACGGTCCCCCCATATGTCATCGAGCAGGTCAAGGTCGGTCCGAAACTCGATGCCGCGCTCGGTCAGTGCAGCCTGCAGCGCACGAGCACTCGCCAGGCCGAGCACTGCGCCGTCCACCGCCACGCTGCTGCCACTCCCGAGGTGCTCAGCCAGCCATTCAACGTGTGCCGGGCTGCCGGGCGCGCCGATCTTCATCAGTTCAATCCCGGTTCCGGCCAGTTGCCCCTCGGCCTGCATCCAGTAGCGGCTATCGGTCCAGACGCCGGCGAAATCGTCGGTCACGCACAGCGTCCCGACGGAACCGGTAAAGCCGGACAGCCACTCACGGCCCTGCCAGCGGTCTGGCAGGTACTCGGACAAATGCGGATCGCTCGAGGGCACGACAACTGCCGAAACTCCGTGGCGCTTCATCGCCTGGCGAAGTTTTTCGATGCGGGAACGAACGATGCCGCGGCGAGCGTCCAGGGTATCCATATCGAGTGCTTGGAAAGTACGTTGAAAGAGCAAGTGTACGAGCGTTGCGGTGCGCAAAAACTCAGCCAAAGGCTGCCGGCGCGGCTGCCCATCAAGCGCAGCATAAATGGTGGAATTCACTGCCTGAAATCAACCATCGCGCCGATACCGTATGGCGGTGGTTCGGGTACGCTCGTGACATTGCCGAGGAGTGAGATCGGTCGAACTGGTCTATGCCGTCTGAGCTGATTCGCAAAGCCAAGGTGCCTGAGTTGTCCGGGGCGGAAGGGACTGGCGGCGACCTGGACGCTGCGTTGGCGTGCGAGCAATGCGGCGATTCGCTTGCAGGCCTGCGCGTCGTACGTCGTCCTGTCGGCGCGTCGATGCGTGCGTTCTGCTGCAATGGCTGCGCATTCATCGCGGAGCAGCTGTTTCTGGCGCAAGCGAGTAGCCGCGATCGAGCTCTGTTGAACGCCACGATTGCTGCCGACGCCGAAGCGAGCTCGGCGGCCAGCGAAGCGGCAACAGCCGCCGGCTCGCATCTGCAACTTTCAATTCGCGGCATGGTGTGCGGTGCCTGCGCCCTGATGATCGAACAAAGCCTGCGGCGGGTACCGGGCGTGGCGAAAGTTTCCGTCAGTTTCGCGACACACACGGCCTATGTCGCGTTCGATCCGAAGCTGGTGACGCGCGGCGAGTTGCAGCGCGCGATCGAGCGCGCCGGATACGATGCCGGACGCGTGCCGCGTGACGATGGCCGAATCGAATCGCAGGTACGGCGAATCGACTTGTTGCGGGTCGTGATCGCTTGGCTGGCTGCGACCCAGGTCTTGATGCTCTCGTTGCCGATGTATGTCGCCGCGCCCGGCGCGATTTCGGCAGAAGTCGAGCGGTTGCTGCAAGGCGCGAGCTTCGTGTTGATCCTGCCGGCGCTGCTGTTCTCGGCGCAACCGCTTTATCGCGCCGCCTGGAGCCAGCTTCGGATGCGGCGTATCAGCGCGATCGGGCTCGAGTTGCCGGCGGTGCTTGCGGTCAGCGCAGCGGTGGCTGCCAGTGCGTTCGGCGCAATGCTGGCGCGCGGCCCGATTTATTTTGACGTAGTTGCCCTGGTGATAGCGCTTGCGATCAGTGCGCGCTGGGTGCTGGCAAACGGTGTCGCGGCTGCACGAGCGCATGTCGAGGCTGCCCGCCGTCAATCGACCAGCGCTCTGCGGCTGGTCGCTTTTCCGTCGTCGCTTGCCACCGAGACCGTGGCAGGACAGCAGTTGAAGCCCGGTGCCCGTGTCCTGGTGCCGCCGGGCGAAGCGGTACCGACCGATGGTGTTGTTGTGCATGGGCGATCGAGTTGCTCGCAGGCGTCGTTGACCGGCGAGTCGCTGCCAATCGACAAAGCTGCAGGCGCACCGCTGCTTGCGGGCGCAATCAACCTGGATCAGCCGCTGGTCGTCGAAGTCGGCCGCAGCGGTAGCGAATCGAGCTCGCTCGCATTGCAGCGGATGGCCGAAGAAGCGGGCCGCGAGCGTCCGCGCACCGACGA
>JBGTEW010000414.1:0-5911 GCA_041747615.1 Burkholderiaceae bacterium
TCGCTTTCTCGACTACGGGCACCATTTTCTTTTCCCATGGCTGAATCGTGATCGTTCGCGCATCGCCCAGGCCGACCTGCGCCACTTGACTCAGCGGCATCATCGAGCCGTAGTAATCGACCTGGATATGGTCCAGCAGCCCGGTATGCGCACGGCCGGTGCGTATCTTGGCGTAGTCGTGCTTCAAGGCCTCGACCGATTTCTGCATCTTCTGCTCGGTCGACTTCTGGATCTCTGCAATGCTCATCGCTCCCCCCAATAGCCTGATGAAAAACGTAGCGAGCAGGCCCGAGGTTGAGTCGAGGAGCGCAGGCGTACGAAGGTACGTTGAGCACCGAAGACGCAAGATCTGGACGCGCAGTAGTTTTGCATCAGGCTAGATCAGACGTGAACCAGCGTGCCTTCATCTTCGCCGAGCACGACGCGCCTGAGAGCGCCGCGCTTGGTGATATTGAACACCTTGATCGGCAGCTTCTGGTCGCGGCACAGCGCAAACGCGGTGGCATCCATGATCTGCAGTTTCTTGTTCAGCGCTTCGTCAAAGCTGATCGTCGAATAGCGAGTCGCCTTCGAGTCCTTCTTCGGATCCGCCGAGTACACGCCGTCGACCTTGGTGGCCTTCAGCACGATCTGCGCGCCGATCTCCGATCCGCGCAACGCTGCGGCAGTATCGGTGGTGAAAAATGGATTGCCGGTGCCCGCCGCGAAGATCACGACCTTGCCCTCTTCCAGGTAACGCAGCGCCTTCGGGCGAATGTAGGGCTCGACCACGGCCTCGATGTTCAGGGCCGACTGCACGCGCGCTTCGATACGCGCGCGACGCATGGCGTCCTGCAGCGCCATCGCGTTCATGATGGTTGCCATCATTCCCATGTAATCGGCGGTGGCGCGGTCCATGCCCCCGGCGCCGAGCGCCTCACCGCGAAAAATGTTGCCACCGCCGATTACCACGGCAACTTCGACACCGAGTCGCACGATCTCACCGATATCGGCCACCATCGTGTCGACGGTCTCGCGGTTGATGCCGAAGGCATCGTCGCCCATCAGCGCCTCACCCGAGAGCTTCAGCAACACTCGCCGATAAGCCGGAGCAGCGCTTGCGTTCATCGAGTCAGGTCACCGGTGGGTGCTCGACCGAGCAACCTCGTATCGGTCACGCTCGCCCCGTCGCCATCGCCGCCACCTCGGCCGCGAAATCTGCTTGTTTCTTCACGATTCCCTCACCGACGACGTACAGCACGAAGTCCTTCACGCTGGCTCCGCTGGCCTTCAGCAGCTGCTCGATCGTCTGCTTGTCGTTCTTCACGAAGACCTGTCCGAGCAGCGTGACTTCGCGCAGATACTTCTGCACCGTGCCTTCGGCAATCTTGTCCAGCATCGCTTCGGGCTTACCTGCTTCGCGCGCCTTTTCGACCGCGATGCGCCGCTCGGTGTCGAGGAGATCGGCGGGCACACCGCCGGCGTCGAGCGACTTTGGCTTGCTGGCCGCGATGTGCATCGCGATGTCTTTACCCAGATCGGCGTCACCGCCCGCAACATCGACCAGGACCCCAATCTTGCCGCCATGGATGTAGCTCGCCAGCCGTCCCTTCGCCTCGGCTCTGGCAAAGCGGCGAATCGAAATGTTCTCGCCGATTTTCCCGACCAGACCGGTGCGCACCGTTTCCACCGTCGCGCCGGCGAGCGGCAGCGCCGACAGCGCCTGTACGTCGGCCGGATTCTCGGCGGCGACCAGTTTCGCGAGATCTCTCGCAAACTGTACGAAATCCAGATTCTTCGCAACGAAGTCGGTTTCGGAATTGACCTCGACCATGGCGCCGACCTTGCCCGCGCCGTCGACATCGATCGCCACCACGCCCTCCGCCGCTACTCTCGATGCGGCCTTATTGGCACGGTTGCCCAGCTTCACGCGCAATATTTCTTCGGCCTTTGCCATGTCGCCATCGGCTTCCGCCAGCGCCTTCTTGCACTCCATCATCGGCGCGTCGGTCTTCTCGCGCAGTTCCTTCACCATCGCCGCGGTTATTTCCGCCATTACGAACTCCGGTTGTCTATAAAAAAGGGGCTTGCGCCCCTTTGCCGCCGTCACCTCACCGGCGACTAGTGTTGCCCTTCACTGACTTCGACGAATTCCTCGCCGTCGTTATCGGCGGCTGCCTGCACGACACCCTGCAGCGCCGCCGACTTGCCTTCCAGCACCGCATCGGCAATGCCCCTGGCGTACAGCCGCACCGCGCGGCTCGAGTCGTCGTTGCCCGGGATCACATAGGCGATGTTCTCGGGCGAGTGATTGGTATCGACCACCGCCACCACCGGAATCCCGAGCTTGGCAGCCTCCTGGATCGCGATCTTGTGATAGCCGACGTCGATCACGAACAGCGCATCGGGCAGCGCGTTCATGTCCTTGATGCCACCGATCGCCTTGTTGTGCTTCTCGATCTCACGCTGAAAGTCGAGCGCTTCCTTTTTCGACATGCGCTCGGTGCCGTTGTCGGCAATGATCTGTTCCATTTCCTTCAGGCGCTTGATCGACACCTTGACCGTCTTGAAGTTAGTCAGCATGCCGCCGAGCCAGCGTTGATCGACGAACGGCATACCGGCGCGCTGGGCTTCTTCGATGATCGTGTCGCGCGCCTGACGCTTCGTGCCGACAAACAGAATCGTGCCGCGGTTGGTCGCCAGCTGCCGCACGAACCGAGTAGCTACCTGGAACTGATCGAGCGTGCGCTCGAGGTTGATGATGTGAATCTTGTTGCGGTGACCGAAAATGAACGGAGCCATTTTCGGATTCCAGAAGCGCGTCTGGTGTCCGAAATGGACCCCGGCTTCCAGCATTTGACGCATTGTTACCGACATTGATCTCTCCAAGGTTGGTTCTTGCGCAAGCATCGAGGCAGACTGGACATTTTCGTCATCGTCCGCACCTTGGTGATGCTGCGCGCGATTTCTCGTGCCCTTTTAGCAGTACGGGCCCGCGAGTAGCCGGATATTATATGTCTATGGCCATTGTGATCAAAACTGCTGAGAACATCGCCGGAATGAGGGTCGCGGGGCGCCTGGCCGCCGAAGTCCTCGATTTCGTCGCCGCCTACATCAAGCCGGGCGTGACGACCGGTGAACTCGACCGACTCTGCCACGAATACATGACCACGGTGCAGCAGACAGTACCGGCCCCGCTCAACTACGCGCCGCCCGGCTACCGGCCGTTTCCGAAGGCGATCTGTACATCGGTCAATCACCAGGTGTGCCACGGCATTCCGGGCGACAAGGCGCTGAAAGGTGGCGATGTGCTGAACATCGACGTGACGGTGATCAAGGACGGCTACCACGGCGATACGAGCCGCATGTATTTTGTGGGCGAGCCGTCGATCGCAGCGCGTCGCTTGAGCGAAGTGACCTACGACTGCATGTGGCTGGGCATCCAGCAGGTGCGCCCCGGCGCGACGATCGGCGATATCGGGCACGCGATTCAGGTGCACGCCGAAAGCAACGGCTACAGCGTTGTGCGCGAGTTCTGCGGCCACGGCATCGGCAGCAAGTTCCACGAAGAGCCGCAGATCCTGCATTACGGCAAGGCGGGAACGCTCGACCGGCTGGCGGCCGGCATGATTTTCACGATCGAACCGATGATCAATGCCGGGCGCCGCGAGATCAAGGAGCTTGCCGACGGCTGGACCATCGTCACCAAGGATCATTCGCTATCGGCACAGTGGGAGCACACGGTGCTGGTGACTGACTCCGGGTACGAAGTGCTGACGCGTTCGGCCGGCATGCCGGCGCCACCCGCGTTCATTACGGGCACCACGCACACCCACGAGCACGCAGAAGCGTAGTCGTCAGGCCGATGAATGACGGCGCCTTCAAGCTGCGTGACCGACTGCGGCAGGAGCGCGATGTTCTGATCGAGCGGTTCAATGCGGGCCGGCCGGTCGACAGCCTGCTGCGGGGATTCGCCCGCTCGACCGACGCCCTGTTGCGTGAAGTCGCAGAAGCCAGCGGCTTGACGGAGCGGGCGGCATTGATCGCCGTCGGAGGTTACGGTCGCGGTGAGCTGTTTCCGCACTCCGATGTCGATGTTCTCGTCCTGCTCAATCAGCCCGCCGGCGAGGCCGATATCAGGACGATCGAGAATCTGATCGGGCTGCTGTGGGACCTCGGCCTGCCGCTTGGGCACAGCGTGCGAACGCTCGACGAATGCGTCGAAGAGGCAGCGCGCGACACGACTGCGTTGACAGCAATGCTCGAGTCGAGGCTGATTGCGGGTCCACGCCCGCGCTTTGCCGCGTTCTGCCGCGCGATCGTCGGCTCGCTCCACCGTGAAATCTACTACCGCGACAAGCTGCTGGAGCAGCAGCAGCGCCACGTCAAGTACAACGAGGCGCCCTACAGCCTCGAGCCCAACGTCAAGGAAAGCCCGGGAGGCCTGCGCGACCTGCATACCGTGATCTGGATCGCGCGCGCCAGCGGCTATGGCGCCACCTGGCCGGAGCTGGCGCGGCGCGGCTTCATCACGGTCGAGGAAGCACGGATCATTCGCCGCAGCGAGCGGCGCATCAAGGAAATCCGGGCGCGTTTGCATCTGGTGGCCGGCCGCCGCGAAGACCGGCTGGTGTTCGATATGCAAAGCACCGTGGCGCAAATGAGCGGTCTACAGGCGGCTGCCGAACGGCTGTCAAGCGAAGTGCTGATGCAGCACTACTACCGCGCGGCCAAGGTCGTCTCAACAATGAACACGATCCTGCTGCAGAACATCGAGCACCGGCTGTTCGCGCGCGAGCACGGAGAAGCCGTGCCGCTCGATTCGACGTTCGTGATCCGTAACGAGCTGCTCGATCTGGCCGACAAGACCGCGCTGGACAGCGACCCGAACGGAATCCTCCGTGCATTTCTGCTGATGGCACAGCACCGCGAGGTGAAGGGCATGTCGGCGCAGCTGATGAGGGCGCTGTGGCACGCGCGCGTACGGATCGATGCGCGCTACCGGCGCGATCCGGCCAATCGGGCGACGTTTCTTGCCATCCTGCAGCAACCCAAGGGCGTCCTGCACGAGTTGCGCCGCATGAATCAGCTATCGGTTCTCGGCCGCTACCTTCCCGTGTTCCGCCGCATCGTCGGGCAAATGCAACACGATTTGTTTCATGTCTATACGGTCGACCAGCACATCCTGCAGGTTCTGCGCAATCTGCGGCGGTTCTCGCTGTCCGAGCACGCGCACGAGTATCCGTTGTGCAGCCAGCTGATGGCTGATTTCGACAAACCCTGGCTGCTGTATATCGCCGCAATCTTTCACGACATCGCCAAGGGCCGTGGCGGCGATCACAGCGATCTCGGCAGCGCCGACGCGCGACGATTCTGCCGTGACCACGGGCTGGACCGCGAGGAGACAGAGCTGGTCGAATTCCTGGTTCTGCATCACCTTTCGATGTCGCAGGTGGCACAGAAGCAGGACCTTGCCGACCCGGCGGTGATCGAGCGGTTTGCAAGCCTGGTGCGTGATGAGCGAACGTTGATCGCCCTTTATCTGCTGACCGTGGCCGACATTCGCGGCACCAGTCCGAAGGTGTGGAACGCGTGGAAGGGCAAGCTGCTCGAGGACCTCTTTCGTTCGACGCGCCGACTGCTCGGCGGTGGAACCGTGGCGCCGACCGCGGTTCTCGAGGGGCGCAAGCAGGAGGCGCTGCGCATCCTTCGCCTCTATGGACTTGGCGACAGTGCACGCGATGCGCTGTGGGATCAACTCGACGTCGTTTACTTTCTGCGACACAGCGCACAGGACATCGCGTGGCATACGCGATCGCTCTTCTCCAGCGTAAATAGCAACAAGCCGATCGTGCGTGCGCGCCTGGCCCGCATCGGCGAAGGCGCAGAAGTGCTGATCTACTGCAAGGATCAGCAGGGCCTGTTCGCTCGC
>JBGTEW010000415.1:0-1815 GCA_041747615.1 Burkholderiaceae bacterium
ATCTGCGAACCCGACTTCGTGGTCGGCGACGCGCTTGCCCGTGGCCAGCTGGCGCGCGTGCTGCCTGGCTTCGAAGCGACGACCGCAGAGATCTGGGCGGTCTATCCCAGCCGCCGGCACTTGTCATTGAAGGTCCGGCTCTTCGTCGATTACGTGGCGCAGTTCTTCGAACAGACGAAATGATGGTGGTGGTCGCCCTCTACAGCGCCGTTTGACTCAACGCGAGAGTTTCTGGAATAGTACGACCGTTCGATTTTGTGGTTCCTCGATGGCGATTGCTGAGTCCGCTTCATCCGTTTCATCTCCGGTTCGCAAGGGCGAGAAAACGCGCGCGACGATCGTGCAGGCCGCGCTCGAAATTGCCAGCCGCGACGGTCTTGAAGGCCTGACGATCGGCGCACTCGCCGAACAGATGCAGATGAGCAAGAGCGGCGTGTTCGCGCATTTCGGGTCGCGCGAGGATCTGCAGCTTGCGGTGCTGAAGGAATATGTGCGGCGGTTTGTCGATGAGGTACTGCGTCCGGCGGTGAGCAGGCCGCGAGGCTTGCCGCGGCTCGAAGCGATTCTCGACAGCTGGGTTGCATTTCTGGCGCGTGAAATGACACGCGGCTGCATCATGATTGCCGGCGCCATCGAGTATGACGACCGGACCGGCCCGCTGCGCGATCAAATGGTCGCGATCATTACCGGCTGGAAACGCGAGCTGCTGACAGCGATCCGGCAGTCGATTGCGGAACGGCACCTGAAACCGAATGCCGATGCGCACCAGATGGTCTTCGAGATCTACGGCTTGATGCTCGCGATGCATCAGGACGCGCGCTTGCTGCGCTCAGCCGACAGCGCAAATCGGGCTCGAACTGGCCTGCACCGCTTGATCGACAGCGTGCGCCTTACGAAAATTCAATAGGAGTTGCAATGCCGATTTACAAAGCCCCATTGCGCGACCAGCAGTTCGTGATGCACGAAGTGCTCGGCGCGGTCGAAATGTTGAAGGCGATCCCGCAGCATGCGGAGATCGACGCCGGCACGATTGACCAGGTTGTCGAACAGGCCGGCAAATTCTGCGAAGAACTTTTGCTGCCGATCAACCAGCCAGGGGATGCGGAAGGCTGCACCTACGATGCGGCAACGCGGTCGGTAAAGACGCCGCGCGGGTTCAAGGAAGCGTATCAAGCGTTCTGCGCCGCCGGCTGGCCGGGACTGGCGTGCGACACGGAATTCGGCGGCCAGGGTTTGCCGCACCTGCTGCAGATCGCGTTCTATGAGATGCAGTATTCGACCAACCAGGCGTGGGCATCGTATGCGGGCCTCACGATCGGGGCCAGCGAGTGCCTGTTGCTGCACGGCAGTGACGAGCAGAAGAATGTTTACCTGTCGAAGCTCACGTCCGGCCAGTGGACCGGCACTATGTGCCTGACCGAGCCCCAATGTGGGACCGATCTCGGACTGATACGCACCAAGGCCGAACCGCAGGCCGACGGCAGCTATCGCCTGACAGGCGCAAAAATCTTTATCACCGCAGGCGAGCACGATCTGGCCGAGAACATCATTCACCTCGTGCTCGCGCGCCTGCCGGATGCGCCGCAGGGAACCAAGGGCATTTCCCTGTTCATCGTGCCGAAGTTTCTGCCGGACGGCGCCGGCGCGGATGCCAAGGTTGGCGCGCGCAACGGGCTGTACTGCGGCGGCATCGAACACAAGATGGGAATCAACGGAAGCGCGACCTGCCAGATCAATCTGGACCAGGCGAGCGGGTGGCTGATCGGTGCGCCGAACAAGGGCCTTAACGCAATGTTCACGATGATGAACGGCGCG
>JBGTEW010000416.1:0-2542 GCA_041747615.1 Burkholderiaceae bacterium
GTCGCAGCGCATCCGGCTTGCATCTCAGATCGGCTCTGGCCTGACGGGCGTGATGTACGTGCTCGACGAGCCGTCGATCGGACTGCACCAGCGCGATAACGGCCGGCTGATCGACACGCTGAAGCACCTGCGTGACCTGGGCAACACGGTGATCGTGGTCGAACACGACGAGGATGCGATTCGCGCTGCCGACTACCTGGTCGATATGGGGCTGGGCGCGGGCGTGCATGGCGGCGAAGTCATTGCAAAAGGAGCATTTAACGACGTTCTGAACAATCCGAACTCGCTGACGGGCCAGTATCTATCCGGCCGCCGGCAGATCGAGATACCGGACGACCGCACGCCTCCATTTACGACGTGGCTCACTCTTACCGGTGCGAACGGAAACAACCTGAAGGACGTGACGCTGGAGATTCCGGTCGGGCTCCTGACCTGCGTGACCGGCGTATCGGGCTCCGGCAAGTCAACTTTGATCAACGACACGCTGTACGCCGCGGTGGCGCGGCATCTGTACGGTTCGTCTGCCGAGCCGTCCCCCTACCAGTCGTTGGAAGGTCTGGATAACTTCGACAAGGTCATCAGCGTCGATCAGAGCGCAATCGGCCGCACGCCGCGCTCGAATCCGGCAACGTACACCGGCCTGTTCACCCCGATCCGGGAGCTGTTCGCCGAAACCTCGACCGCGCGCGAGCGGGGCTACGAAGCCGGACGATTTTCGTTCAATGTCAAGGGCGGCCGTTGCGAGACGTGCCAGGGCGACGGCGTGATCAAGGTCGAGATGCATTTCCTGCCCGATGTCTACGTGCCGTGCGATATCTGCCACGGCCAACGTTACAACCGCGAAACGCTGGAAGTGCATTACAAGGGCAGGAACATCGCCGATGTGCTCGATCTGACCGTCGAAGATGCGGCCGAGTTCTTCAGCGCGGTGCCGAGCATCGCCCGCAAGCTGCAGACGCTGCTCGCGGTCGGACTCGGCTATATAAAGCTCGGCCAGAGCGCTGTGACGCTTTCGGGTGGCGAAGCGCAGCGGATCAAGCTATCGCTCGAACTCTCGAAACGCGACACCGGCCGCACGCTGTACATCCTCGACGAGCCGACCACCGGATTGCACTTTCACGACATCGCCCTGCTGCTGAAAGTGCTGCACCAGCTGCGGGATTCCGGCAACACCGTCATCGTGATCGAGCACAACCTCGATGTAATCAAGACCGCCGACTGGGTGGTCGATCTCGGCCCGGAGGGCGGCGACGGTGGTGGCCGCGTGATTGCCACCGGTGCGCCCGAAGCCATAGCTGCCAGCGTACAGAGCTACACGGGGCACTACCTCGCGCCGGTGTTAAGCCGACAACCGATCAGGCGCATCGGCTAACGGGCTGCTGCTAGTTGTGCTCGGACTTCGCGCGCGAGAGCGCCTTCAATTCATAGTCTGCCGGCACCTTGAACAATTCCGCGCTCGGCTCGTCGCGCCGGATGCTCTCGAGCCGATAGATGCGTTCACCCGAACGCGGGTCGGAGTGGGTCGACGAGATCACGAGCATCAGATCAGGCGAGTACCAGCGCTCCGAGATGATTTCGATCGGCAACTTGTTGCCTACGCGACCGGCCGGAATGGTCCACGTGGTCTTGTTGCCTTCGGCACGCACGCCATCGAAGTCGCGGCTTCCCAGCGACGTCTTCGTTCCCTGCCCCGGCGGCGCCATCATCACCATCGGCATTGGCGGCATCGACGAGCGCCCGTCGTCGAAACGAATCACCTCGACATGTTGTGTCACGTGCTGGTGTGTTTGCGCAGCCGCCGCGTGGCGCTCGCCACGGATGCGATCACCGAATTCGCGCGCCCATTGACGCATCTCCTTCGCCCACGACCTCGCCTCGTCGCCACTCAGTTGATGCGGTTGCACCGGTGGCGCCGGCATCGGGACGCTGGCGGCGGGAGGTACTGGAGGAACCGGTGGCAGGGGCACTGCACGCAGCTCCCGCGCTGTCTTCTTCTGCGTGTTCAGCACATAGCGTTTGCCTGCGACGACATCGTTGATGAAAACAATGCCGCTCGCTTGCTCCTGGCGGGTGCGGCCCTTGCTGTCGCGATACAGTTTCACTGACGAGCTGCGGTCGATGCGGTTGCCATCGCCCAGCGTCTGCCGGGTTTCATTGACTGCGGTAGCGCTGTACGGCGCTGACTTGACGACGCCGCGGCCGCCCATTTCGGATGACACGAACATCGTCATATCGTGGCCGGCAAGATCGGCCAGCCCGATCAGGGGGACCGGCGGTGCCGGCGGCGCCGGCGGTGCAATAGTGGTTGGCTGTGCGCCTGCTGCCAGCGATAGCGACAGCAAGCAGCCGGTGAAGGCAGTCTTCATCAATCGTCCTTTCATTCGGTAAAGCGCACTGCCAGCACCAATCCGGCGCGAGACAGCAGAAACTCGGCGGGTATCGCCTGATCGGCCCGCGCGGGATCAAACGGCAGCCCGTAGTCGGCGAGCGCGGCGCGCGGTATGTGCGATGACACCACCACCGCGGAGGGCTCGGCAGCGAC
>JBGTEW010000417.1:0-9194 GCA_041747615.1 Burkholderiaceae bacterium
GGCCATTTCTCGCTGCGGGCGGACTTGCGGTCGCGTGGGTCGTGATCGTATCGATGTACGGCGCACCGATCGACTATGCGCGCTCGTACGCATCGACAGCAAACGTGCTCGCCGAGCAGGTCCGGCGAGTGGGCGGAGACACCTGCGTACAGGCGCACCACCTACCGACCGGCGTGCGCGCGATGCTTGCCTACTACGGAAGCCTGCGCTTCGAGACCGAGGGCGGCGCATCGTGCCATGTGGCGATTCACCGCGACAGCCAACGTTCACAGCTCGATAACACACCACCGACCGGCAATTGGCAGCCCGCGTACGAGTTCACCCGACGCGCGCGCTACGACGAGGTTTTCCGTGTGTGGGTGCGCGATCGCTGAGCGGGACGCGATCTTTGAAGCCACAGACGATCGTGCCGCTGCAGGCACCGCCCGACACCTCAACCCGCGCTTTCGCAAAACTCGCATGGCCGCTCTTGATTGCCAATCTTGCCGTGGTCGGCAATGGCACGATCGACACCATCATGGCTGGACGGATATCGGCCGCCGATCTGGCCGCTGTCGCGATCGGCTCCAGCATCTACATCACGGTGTACATCGGCCTGATGGGCGTGCTGCAGGCGCTATCGCCGATTGCGGGGCATCACTATGGCGCGCATCGCTGGCGGGCGATCGGAGACGACCTGCAGCAGGCATTGTGGTTGTCACTGTTCCTGACGATCGTGGGAATCCCTTTCGTCCTTGCAACCGATGCCTGGATCGAATTCGCACGTGCCGATGCGCAAGTGGCGCCGATCGCGCGCACCTACCTGCACGCGATCGCGTTTGGCTTGCCAGCGGCCCTTGCGACGCGCGTGTTCATCGCACTGAACGCGTCGGTGTCACGCCCTCAGGTGACAATGGTGATCAACCTTGCAGCGCTGGCACTGAAGGTCCCGCTGAACGCGTTGTTCATGCACGGCGCAGGGCCGGTACCGGAGATGGGCGGCGCCGGCGCCGGAGTGGCCACCGCGCTGCTGGCCTGGATGACGCTGGGGCTTAGTTGGGGCGTATGGCGCTTCGACTCGTTCTATGCGCGTTTTCGCAGCACGGCGGCACACGCACCGCGCTGGTCGAGCCAACGTGAACTGATCAAGCTCGGCGTGCCGATCGGGTTGGCGACGCTGTTTGAAGTCACGTCGTTTACATTCATGGCGGTACTGATCGCGCGGCTTGGTACATCGCAGGTCGCAGGCCATCAGGTCGTTGGCAACCTTGCTGCGCTCCTGTTCATGGTCCCGCTTGCACTCGGCGTGGCCACCAGCGTGCTGGTGGCGCAGTCGCTGGGTGCCGGCAGCCCGCAGGTCGCGCGACGTGCGGCTCTGCGCGGATTTCGCCTCGCGCTCGCAATCGCGCTGGTAGCTTCCGCCCTGCTCTGGCTGCTGCGTGAAAACATAGTGGCGCTTTACACGAGCGATCCGACGGTTGCTGCAATCGCGCTGAGCCTGTTCGGCCTTGCGATGATCTTTCATGTGTTCGACGCCGCGCAGGGCGTCGCCGCGTTTGCACTGCGCGGCTACAAGAGCACGTTCTGGCCCATGGTGATCTACGGCGTGGCGTTGTGGGGCATCGGGCTCGTCGGCGGTTACTGGATCGCCTTTAATCCCACGGTGCTGGGTCCGCCGCGCGGTGCGCTGGGCTTCTGGGAAGCGGCCACCGTCGGCCTGGCAATCGCGGCGGCGGCGCTGACCTGGCTTGCCGCCGCCGTATCCAGCCGCAAGGTGAACGAGGCATAAAAAAGCCGGGAGAAGATCCCGGCCTTTAAGGGTTTTACTGAAGGCGCCGTTATTAACGACCCTGCGCCTGCAGGGCTGCGATACGCGCTTCAATCGGCGGATGACTTGAGAACAGCGCCAGCATTCCGTTCGGCCGGCTGCTGATCGCCAGGGTCTGCACCGTTTGCGGCAGCTCACCGGGGTCCCGACCGCCAAGCCGCGCGAGTGCGTTGATCATCGGACGGTTGCTGCCCATCAGCGCAACCGCACCCGCATCCGCACGAAATTCGCGTCGGCGCGAGAACCAGGCCACCACGATCGCAGCCAGGAAGCCGAGGGCGATATCGAGCACGATGGTCGTCACGTAGTAGCCGATTCCCGGCGCATCGCTTTCGTTGCGCAGGATCAGACGGTCGACCGCGTAGCCGATCACGCGGGAGACGAACACGACGAACGTGTTCATCACGCCCTGCAGCAGCGTCATCGTCACCATGTCGCCGTTCGCGATGTGGGCCACCTCGTGGCCAAGCACCGCTTCGACCTCATCCTTGCTCATCGACTGCAGCAGTCCGGTCGAAACCGCCACCAGTGCACTGTTCTTGAACGCACCGGTCGCAAAGGCGTTCGGCTCACCTTCGAAGATCGCGACTTCGGGCATGCCGATCCCCGCCTTTTCGGCGTGCCGGCGAACTGAATCCACCAGCCAGGACTCCATCGCGTTGGACGGCTGCGTGATGACCTGAGCGCCAGTCGCGCGCTTGGCCATCCATTTCGACAACAGCAGCGAGATGAACGCGCCGGTGAAGCCGACCACCAGCGAAAAGATCGCCAGGCTGCCGATGTTCAGCGTTTGCCCGCCAAGGTTGAAGTTGATGCCGAACACCGACGACAGCACAGTCAGGAACAGCACCAGCACAGCCATGATCGCAAGGTTCGTCAGAACGAACAGAGCGATACGTTTCATAGAGTTTTCTCCACAGAAAGTGATAGGAAATTCGGTCTGGCGAGTCTAGCAAGCGCCAGTAGAGCATCAGCAGTTGTCAGACGTACTACATCGGTTCTCCAGAGCTTCCTGTCAAATCAAGGCGTTGGACCACCCGGGCCGGGCGGGGTTCGCACAATTTCCGATATGAGGGCGGCCGCCGGCAGCGCAAGAGTGCGCCAGCGCACGGATAGAATCGCGCCCTCGCCAGAATCGATTGCCCCCATGTCTGCCACCGACGTCGAGCGCGCCGTGACCCGCCCCATCCCGCTGGTTCCGCGGCTGATTTTCGCCACGCGCTGGCTGCAGCTTCCGCTGTACGTCGGTCTGATCCTGGCACAGGCCGTCTACGTGTATCACTTCTGGGTCGAACTGGTGCATCTGATCGAGGCCGTATTCGGCGATCAGGAGGCGCTGAATCTGCTGATCAAGAGCATCGGATATCAGTTGCCGGCGATCATCGAAAATGGTGTCACGATCGGATATGAGCCGCCGCAGTTGAACGAAACAGTCATCATGTTGGTCGTGCTCGCGCTGATCGACGTGGTGATGATCTCGAACCTTTTGATCATGGTAATTATCGGGGGCTACGAGACATTTGTGTCGCGGATGTATCTCGAGGGGCATCCGGATCAACCCGAATGGCTGTCGCATGTGAATGCCAGCGTGCTGAAGGTCAAACTGGCGACCGCGATCATCGGCATCAGCTCGATTCATCTGCTGAAGACGTTCATCAATGCTGCCAACTACTCGGAGAAGGTGCTGATCGCGCAGACCGTAATTCATATAACGTTTCTGCTGTCCGCGATGGCGGTCGCTTCGACCGACCGCTTGATGGTGCATCCGGAGAGGGGCGGGAGAGAGCACGCATGACAGCGATTCGGCAAGCCGATTTGATCGAAAGCATCGCCGCAGCGCTGCAGTACATCAGCTACTACCACCCGGCCGATTACATCAGCCATCTTGCGCGTGCATACGAAGGCGAGCAAAGCCCCGCCGCGAAGGACGCGATCGCCCAGATCCTGACGAACTCGCGCATGTGCGCCGAAGGTCGGCGGCCAATCTGCCAGGACACCGGCATCGTCAACGTCTTCCTGAAGGTCGGCATGCACGTGCAGTGGGACGGCTTCACAGCCTCACTGGAAGATGCGGTGAATGAAGGCGTACGCCGCGGCTATCACCACCCGGACAACCTGCTGCGCGCGTCGATCGTCGACCCTCCCGAGTTCGCCCGCAAGAACACCGGCGACAACACGCCGGCGGTGATCAACGTTCAGCTCGTGCCGGGCGATACCGTCGGTGTCACGGTGGCGGCCAAGGGCGGCGGCTCCGAGAACAAGAGCAAGTTCGTGATGCTGAACCCGAGCGACTCGATCGTCGACTGGGTGCTGCAGACCGTACCGACGATGGGCGCGGGCTGGTGCCCACCGGGCATGCTTGGCATCGGCATCGGTGGCACCGCAGAGAAAGCGATGCTGCTGGCAAAGGAAGCGCTGATGGATGACATCGACATGTTCGAGCTGCGCCAACGTGGCCCACGAACCGATGTCGAGAAGCTTCGAGTGGAGTTATACGAAAGGGTGAACGCGCTCGGAATCGGCGCCCAGGGCCTCGGCGGGCTGACGACGGTGCTCGATGTCAAGGTCAGGATGTATCCGACACACGCGGCGGGCAAGCCGGTCGCGATGATCCCTAATTGCGCAGCAACGCGGCACGCGCACTTCGTGCTCGACGGAACAGGCCCAGCTTATATCGAGCCGCCATCGCTCGACCTCTGGCCCAATGTGAACTGGCAGCCCGACTACAACCAGAGCGTGCGCGTCAATCTCGACACGCTCAGCAGGACGGAGGTCGCAGCGTGGAAGCCCGGTCAGACGCTGCTGCTGAACGGCCGCATGCTGACCGGGCGCGATGCGGCGCATAAGCGTATCGCCGACATGTTGGCAAAGAATGAACCTCTGCCGGTTGACTTCACAAACCGCGTTATCTACTACGTCGGCCCGGTCGACCCGGTCCGCAACGAAGTGGTCGGTCCCGCCGGCCCGACGACGGCGACGCGCATGGACAAGTTCACCGAGATGATGCTGGCGCAAACCGGGCTGATCGCGATGATCGGCAAGGCCGAGCGCGGGCCGGTGGCGATCGAAGCGATACGCAAGCACAGCAGCGCGTACCTGCTGGCCGTCGGCGGCGCGGCGTATCTGGTGGCGAAAGCAATCAAGAGCGCGCGTGTAGTCGCGTTTCCCGATCTCGGCATGGAAGCCATTTACGAGTTCGACGTGCGCGATATGCCGGTCACAGTCGCGGTCAGTGCGGACGGCACCTCGGTGCATCAGACCGGCCCGCGCGAATGGCAACAGAAGATCGGCGGGATCGCGGTCGCGGCAGCCTGAACCCGCACGCCGACCGGCGATGCAGCGTGTCGTCGTATTCGGTGCCAGCGGCAGCGGCAAGACGACGCTCGGCCGCTGGCTCAGTGTGCAGTTCGCTCTGCCATTCACTGACTTGGACGACGTCTTCTGGCGACCTGGCTGGACTGAAATCCCGCCGACCCAGTTCAGGGCTGCAGTCGCTGCGCTCGCAGTGGGCGACCGCTGGGTGATCGCGGGCAACTACAGCAAAGCGCGCGACCTGCTATGGCCCCGCGCCGACACGCTGGTGTGGCTAGACCTGCCGCTGGTGCAGGTGCTGTGGCGAACGGCGGTTCGCGCAACGCGCCAGGCGTGGACGGGCGAACCAATCTGCAATGGCAATCGGCAAACCGTGTCAGCGCTGGTCAAGCCCCCGAACTCCCTGCTCGGATACACGCTGCGCAAACATCGCACCCGCAAACGCGAATGGCCGATCGCGCTGCAGACTGAGCACGCACACGCGACCGTCGTTCGGCTTCGCAGCGCTGCGGCAGTAGCAGCGTGGCAGAAGCAGGTTCAGCCGGGGAACACACCGGTCGATAGATAACGGTCGCCCCGATCGCACACGATAAAGACGATCGTCGCGCCTTCCATTTCGTCTGCGATGCGAAGCGCAATCTGGCACGCCCCGCCCGCCGAAATTCCGCAGAAAATGCCCTCTTCGGCGGCCAGGCGTCGTGCCATTGCCTCAGCCTCGGCCTGCGTGACCGATTCAATGCGATCGACTCTCGAGGCGTCGAAAATCTTAGGCAAATAAGCTTCTGGCCACTTTCGAATCCCCGGAATTTGCGAACCTTCCGCCGGTTGCGCGCCAACGATCTGGATCGTGGGATTCATTTCTTTCAAGTAGCGCGACACGCCCATGATGGTGCCTGTCGTTCCCATCGCACTCACGAAGTGCGTGATGCGGCCACCGGTGTCCCGCCAGATTTCCGGACCGGTCGTCTCGAAATGAACGCGCGGGTTATCGGGGTTCGCAAACTGATCGAGCACAACACCGTCGCCGCGCACATGCATTTCGAGGGCAATATCGCGCGCGTATTCCATGCCGCCCTCGGCGGCGGGTGTCAGCAGCAGTTCTGCACCATAGGCCCGCATGCTAGAGCGCCTTTCAAAGCTCAGGTTGTCCGGCATGAGTAGCGTCATCCGATAGCCCATCATGGCGGCGATCATCGCCAGCGCGATGCCAGTGTTGCCGCTGGTGGCTTCGATCAGTCGATCGCCGGGCCGGATGTGACCACGTTCTTCGGCGCGCGCGATCATCGACCAGGCCGGCCTATCCTTGACGGATCCGCCTGGATTGTTGCCTTCCAGCTTGCCAAGGACGATGTTGTCGCGCCGGGTGTTTTCCTCGACGGAAATTCGCTGCAGGCGCACCAGCGGCGTTTTGCCGATCGTCTGCTCGATCGTAGGAAACACGTTACCGCCGGCGGTCACGCGCTATCCAGGTCCTCGAGGCGGCGCGGCGGATAACTGTCCCAGTTGCTGCAGCCAGGGCAGTTCCAGTGGTACTCGCGCGCGCGGAAGCCGCACTTGCTGCAGCGATAGCGTGCCAGTTTCTGCGTATGGTTGGAGAGCAGCGTGCTGAGTAGCTGCAACTCACTATCGTGCTGGTTCATCGCCAGCCTCGCCTCCAGAAGCCGCTCGAACCCGAGCAATGACGGATGGCGCTGCGTTTCCCTGGCGATCAAACTTTCCGCGGCCGCAGCGCCGCGCCACTCGGTCATTCGATGCGCGGCGATGTCGAGCAAATCGATCGACGGCGAGTCGAGCAGCGCTCGTTCCAGCCAGTTCAGCGCCTGATCTTCCTGCCCCTGCGCCGACATCGTATCGGCGACCTGCGCCGCGATCAGCGGTATATGGTCGGCGGACGAATCCTCGACACGTCGCCACTGGCGCAATGCCTCGTCGTTGTCGCCTTTCAGAGCCGCGACATTGCCTGCGAGAATCAGCGCACGGATCGACTTGCGGTTCGCGGTCAGCGCCTCATCGATCGCGCGCTGGGCATCATCGATCGCACCCCGGGCAAGCGCATCAGAAGCTAATTCGCAGTAGTAGTGCGAGATTGGGACGAAGTGCGACTCTCCAGCCTCGCGCTCCAACCGGCGAGCGCAATCGACGGCCTTCAGCCACTCGCGTTCCATCTGATAGATGCGCAGCAGCGAGCGCAGCGCATCAAACCGGTGATGCGGGTCATCGAGCAGACGTACGAACGCGTCTTCGGCTCGGTCGAGCAAGCCGCCTTTCAGATAATCCTGCCCAAGCTCCTCAAGCGCCTGTGATCGCTGCCGCGCCGGCAGATCGGAGCGGTTCAGCAAGTGCGTATGAATGCGCACTGCTCGATCAAATTCTCCGCGCCGCCGGAACAAATTTCCGAGTGCCTGATGCAGCTCGATCGTCTCCGGGTCCAGCTTAACGACTTCAATGAAGGCGTCGATCGCCTTGTCAGGCTGATCGTTCAGCAACAGGTTCAGTCCGCGAAAATACGAGCGAGGCAGCGCCGCATTGTCGGTCTCGCGCACTCGCGATTCGAATCCACGCGCCAGCCAGCCGGCGGCGAACAGCAACGGCAGCGATAGCAGATACCAAAGCTCAAACTCCATTTAGTGTTGGAAGCCCGTACGTGGCCGCACGCTAGGTGCGTTCGCCGCTCTCGAGGCCGGCGACAGCGCCCGACTGCCGAGCGGCACTGGCCATACGTTCCGCCGACGATTCCGCCGTCGATGCGACAGTGCTCGTGCGCCTTAACTGTGCGACCTCGCGCCGCATCTTGTAGATAGGCAGCGCAAGCGCAAGCGCTCCGAGCAAGGCACCGAGCGCTACGCATAGCACCATTACGACGATCAGCGGCACATGCTCCCAGACCAGCTCCGAGCTGAAACGTATCGGCACTGGCGTCGTGTTCTTCAGCGCGAACCACAGCACCAGCAGGAAGAAGCCGAGCTTGAGTATCCAGGCAGCGAGCCTCATACGCCGAGCCCCCGTGTGTCCGTCGAAGGATTCATTGTAGGGAATCACACCAAAAAAAAGCCGCGATCGGATCGCGGCGGATGGCGTTAGTGCGTGTCATTCGTCGTGTTCGTCGTCCGGGCTCGGATCGCCCGGCTGGCGGCCGTCGACCCGTTCGCGCAACTCCTTGCCTGCCTTGAAGTGCGGGACATGCTTGGCCGGCACCTGCACCCGGTCTCCCGACTTTGGATTGCGACCCACGCGCGGCGGCCGGTAGTTCAGCGCAAAGCTGCCGAACCCTCGAATTTCGATGCGCTGGCCGGCTGATAAAGCTTCGGTCATCGCATCGAGCATAGTATTGACGGCTTCGTCCGCATCGCGCGCGACCAGCCGCGGATTGCGCTCAGCGAGGCGCGCGATCAGCTCGGACTTCGTCATCGTTTTCATGGCGCGCCGGACCTTACTTGTTGTCCAGTTTCGCCTTCAGCAACGCGCCGAGATTGGTCGTGCCGGTTTGCGCCTCCGACTGCATCCGCTCGATAGTGGCAGCGGTTTCAACATTGTCCTTCGCTTTCACCGATAAATTGATGTTGCGATTCTTGCGATCAATGTTGAGGATCATCGCATTTACCGTGTCGCCTTCCTTCAGATGATTGCGGGCGTCTTCGACGCGATCCGCCGCGATTTCCGAGGCACGCAGGAAGCCTTCGACGTCGCTACCAAGGTCGATGACCGCTCCCTTCGCATCGACCGACTTCACTGTGCCTTCGACGATCGCGCCTTTGTCGTGTCCGGCGGCGAAGTTAGTGAACGGATCACCCGACATCTGCTTGACGCCCAGTGAAATGCGCTCGCGCTCGGTGTCGATCGCCAGCACGGTGGCCTCGATCTCGTCGCCCTTCTTGTAGCGGCGCACCGCTTCTTCGCCGGGTTCCGACCACGACAGGTCCGATAGATGAACCAGACCGTCGATGCCCCCAGGCAGGCCGATGAACACGCCGAAGTCGGTGATCGACTTGATCGCGCCGCCGACCTTGTCGCCTTTCTTGTGCTGCTGCGCGAAGTCTTCCCACGGATTCGGCTTGCACTGCTTCATGCCGAGCGA
>JBGTEW010000418.1:0-4157 GCA_041747615.1 Burkholderiaceae bacterium
ACGACCCGATACTTCGGGACGCAGAATCACGCTTTCATTCGACTGCAGCGATCCGACGGCCTGCAGGTCTTCCTGTACCGTCGAAGGCGTGACTTGAATCACTTCGACCGCGACCGGCGCGGCCGCGGCTTTGACGGCATCCTTGGCCGCCTGCGAGCCCGGGCCCGGCGCGGCAGTACCCTTGACGCCGGCGACCGCGTTCGGTCCGGGCGATAAACGATCCACCGCAAAGTACGCGATGGCGGCGACGCCCAGTAACGCGACAATCGCCACGACGGTGACTCGATTTCTCTTCATTTTGAATGGGTTGCACCCCTCGCAACCCGGCTGCGGAATTTAGCACTCGGCACGCCGTTTTTAAGTCGGCTGGTGAGAAGCAGACACCAATTCAGCCCCCCGGTTCGCCAGTTCATCCGCTCTTTCATTGCCTTCATTGCCTGCGTGGCCTCGAACCCACCGCCAATCGATCTGATGTCGGGCCACCGCTTCGTGCAAGCGAAGCCAGAGATCCGCGTTTTTCACCGGCTTCTTGGCCGCCGTCTTCCAGCCACGTCGCATCCAGTTCGGCAGCCACTCGCTGATTCCCAGCTGAACGTATTGCGAGTCCGTATGCACCACGACCCGGCACGGGCGCTTCAGCAACTGCAGTGCCTCGATCACGGCAGTCAACTCCATCCGATTGTTGGTCGTCTGATTCTCGCCGCCGAAAATCTCCTTCTCGCGCGTGCCATGTATCAGCACTGCACCCCAGCCACCCGGCCCGGGGTTCCCCTTGCACGCGCCGTCGGTATAGATATGGACAGGGGCGCCGGATGAGCTCTTCGAGCGCACCGGCGAAGAAGGCTTTTCAACCAGCTTGACGCTTCTTGCGTGCCTCATCGATGGGCGGCCGAGCGCCCGTTATCGTTCGCGGCCTCCGGTGCATCGATCAGCGCCGATCTGGCATCTCCGGTCAGAAAAGTACGCGTGGTCGCAGCGGGTGCCAGCCGTCGCGCCGGCTCCTCTTTGCCCTTCCATATCGCACCGATCAGGCGCATGCCGCGAACCCGTTTGACGGCGGTCAGCAGGTAGACCGCGCCGAAAAACGGCCACCACCGGTCGCCCGCTTTCTCCATGAATTGCCATCGCGCGAGCCAGCGCTCCTGACGCACCGACGGCACGTAGCACCCGTAGCGTCCGCGCTCGACATCGAATGACAGCAGCGTCAGCCAGTCCTTGATCCGCGGCAGCGCCAGGAACCGCCCCTCCTGCGGCAGATACGGCGAGGCACCCAGCCGCGACAGGTACTGTCGCACTCCCCAGAGGCTCACCGGATTAAAGCCGGTGATCACGACGTGGCCTTCCGGGACCAGCACCCGTTCGGCTTCGCGCAGAACCTGATGGGGATCGTCGGTGAACTCGAGAATATGAGGCAACACGACCAGATCGATCGAATGGGTGGCGAACGGCAGCTCCTCGTAACGGTGGATGACCGCCACTTTTGGACGGCCGCCGCTCGCAGAGAAATCGGGGGAGCGATCGGCGGCGCACAGGCGCAGCGGCATGCGATTCTCGCGCAGCGCATCGATATCCGGCAGCCCAAGCTGCAGCGCGTGGTAGCCGAAAATATCGACGACCGCGGCGTCGAGCTGCTGTTGTTCCCAGTCGAGCACGTACTGCCCGGCCGGCGAGCGAAGAAACTCCGATAGCCTCACAATCGATGCGCTTTCACTCATCTCCTGGCCCGCTCATCGCCGTCCATGTCCGATCTGACCATCACTCCGATACCGGCGTTTAAAGACAACTATCTGTGGTTCCTGACGCGCGGAACAGACGCTGCGATCGTCGATCCGGGCGATGCGGCGCCGGTGATCCGTCAACTGGAGGCGCAGCGGCTTCATCTGACGGCGATTCTCGCGACGCATCATCACGCCGACCATGTCGGCGGCGTGACCGAACTGAAGCAGCGCTACGGCGCGGTCGTCTACGGCCCCGCTCGCGAGCCGGTCGCCGGCGTCGATCACCGCCTTGGCAGCGGCGATCGAGTCGATGTGCTCGGCGCACGCTTCCAGATCTTCGATATCCCCGGCCATACGGCCGGTCATATCGCGTACTTCGCCGATCTGCTGCAGCCGCCGGCACTGTTCTGCGGCGACACGCTGTTCGCGTGCGGGTGCGGCCGACTGTTCGAAGGAACGCCCGAACAGATGCTGGCCTCGCTCGATTCGCTCGCCGCGCTGTCGCCGGCCACGCGTGTCTATTGCGGGCACGAATATACCGTCGCCAACATTCGATTTGCGCTGGAGGTCGAGCCCGACAACCGGGAGCTGCAAACGCGCGCAGCCTCTGCCACGTCGATGCGAAAACGCGGAGAACCCACGCTGCCGTCGACAATAGGCCTTGAGCTCGCGACCAATCCATTCATGCGCTGCGATACTCCTTCGGTGCGCGCAGCAGCATCGGGCGTTACACGCGGCGCTGGCTTTGCGCGCGTCTCGACATTCGCCGCAATCCGATCCTGGAAGGACAGCTTCCGGTAAGCGGGTGATTTCGCGGGGTCCTTGAACTTGACGCCGTTTCGACGTTCTTCCTACACTGCCTCGAATCCGATGTAGCTTTTTCACGATGCGACTATCGAAACGATCAGCAACTTTCTGGCTTGCCTTTGCCGCGTGTTGCACCGTATTCACGGGATGCGCCACCGGCGGCGGCGACTCCCGAACCACCGATGCCAGTCCCTCCGCCGCGCCCGTCACACCCGCCTCCCCATCTTCCGTTGCCACCCCCGTCTCACCCGATCCTGTCGGGCAGGTCATTCAGGCCCTGCCAGCACCCGCGCCCTCAAATGCATCCAATCCCTCAGATGTCGTCCCCGTCATCGTTTTGCCGGACGACGCACCGCTGCCGGTTCTCGAGCCCCTGTCGCCCGCAACACCTGCGGTAGCCGATCTCTGGCAGCGCATCCGGCTTGGCTTCAAGATGCCGGACCTCGATACCAAGCTCGCGGAGAACCGCACGCGCTGGTACGCCAGCCAGCCCGATTACTTTGCACGCATGACGCAGCGATCGAGCCGCTACTTGTTTCATATCGTCGAGGAGATCGAGCGGCGCGGCATGCCGACCGAACTCGCGCTGTTGCCGTTCGTCGAGAGCGCCTTCGTGCCTGGCGCACTGTCCAGCGCAAAAGCCGCCGGGTTATGGCAGTTCATTCCCTCGACCGGCCGTAACTATGACCTTGAACAGAACATGTGGAAGGACGAGCGGCGCGATGTCGTCGAGTCCACCCGCGCTGCGCTCGATTACCTGCAGAAGCTGCACGACATGTTCGACGACTGGCACCTCGCGCTGGCCTCGTACAACTGGGGCGAAGGTGCGGTGTCGCGCGCGATCGCGAAGAACAAGCGTGCCGGCAAACCAACGCGCTATACGGATCTGCGAATGCCGAACGAGACGCAGCTCTACGTGCCGAAGCTGCAGGCAATCAAGAACATCGTCGCCGAGCCGGAAAAGTATGGCGTCGTCCTGCCGCCGATCGACAATGCGCCGTATTTCATTGCCGTTCACAAGACGCGCGATATCGATGTGCATACCGCCGCGAAGCTGGCAGAGATGCCGGTGGATGACTTTCGAGCGCTCAACCCAGCGTTCAACCGGCCCGTGATCATCGGCGCCGGCGGTGGCGCGCAGCTGCTGCTGCCGGCGGCAAAGGTCGAGCGATTCCAGGCGAATCTCGCCGCATGGGACTCGACCGGGCAGCCGCTCGCCAGCTGGACAACGTACACGATGACGGCAAAGGACACGCTGGCATCCGTCTCGAAGAAAGTCGGCATCAGCGAAGAGCAGTTGCGCGAAGCGAATCGGATTCCACCGCGCTACTTGCTGGCTAGCGGCTCGACGATCCTGATCCCGCGCGACGAAACGATGGACGAAGATATTCCCGTCGCAAGCCTCGATGCCCGGTTCGCGCTGGTACCCGAGCGATCGAACCTGCGCAAAGTCACTTATCGCGTCCGGCGCGGCGACACCATGACGAGCGTCGCGCGGCGCTGGAAAGTCTCTTCAAAGGATCTGATCATCTGGAACGGGCTGAC
The DNA here is from genome assembly GCA_041747615.1 of Burkholderiaceae bacterium. GTDB lineage: Bacteria > Pseudomonadota > Gammaproteobacteria > Burkholderiales > Burkholderiaceae_F > JACCZX01. The sequence continues at coordinate 4,071 of JBGTEW010000418.1, forward strand.
ATCGCCGAAGCTGTTCGCTGGGCAGCGGCTCGAGCTGACCGTTCCGGCGCAGGCGCGCACGCGCACCCGCAAGGGCGCTCAGGCCGC
>JBGTEW010000419.1:0-18131 GCA_041747615.1 Burkholderiaceae bacterium
CGAGCTTTGCAGAAGCACTGAACGCAGCACGCGAACGCTGCAATGCCGATGATAGAATTTTGGCGTTCGGATCCTTCCTCTCAGTGGCCGAAGTGCTGCGCGCACTATCGACGAAATAATGGCCCTGGCCTTTTGGCGCCGTAAAGATAGTAAAGCAGACACCGATCGTGTTCGAGCGCGCGATCGTGCCGTATCGAGGTCCACCGATCCTGACGCGGGTTCAGTCGAGCCGGCCGCCGTGGTGCGGGTACGTGCGCGGCGGCGCCTGATTGGTGCGGCGGCACTGCTGCTGATCGTAGCGATCGTCGTTCCGATGATGCTCGATCCAGATCCAAAGCAACAGAACGACGGCATTGCGATTGACATTCCGAGCCAGGGAACGCCATTCGCTCCTCGTTTGTCACTCCCGCCGGTGCCATCGGCCGACCAGGTTCCGGTCGCGCCGCTGCCGGAAGTTGCGGCCGTTGCCGAGAAGGCCGATGAGCCGGCGCCAAAGCCGGTCGACAGCACGAAGGCCGACGAGCAGCGAGCGCGGGCGCTGCTGGAGAGCAAAGCGACTGCGAAACCTGCTGAAGCCAGCGCGAAGGGAACGCGGTTTGCGGTACAGGCCGCAGCTCCGGCCAGCGAAGCGGCAGCTCGCAACCTGGCCGAGCGGCTGAAAAAGACCGGCCTCGCCTCATATATGGAAAAGGTTGAGACGAAGCAGGGTGCCCGGTATCGCGTCCGGCTGGGGCCGTACGCATCGCGCGATGAAGCCGATGATGTTCGGAGCCGCCTGAAGGCGCAGGGTATCGACGCCAATCTGGTCACTCTTTGACGTTCTGGTCGCATCGCGCCTGACGAGTACAGGCTGCAAGGGAGATAGTCGATGTGCGGCATTGTCGGCGTAGTCGCCACCGGGCCGGTGAATCAGCTGCTCTATGACTCGCTGCAGCTACTGCAGCATCGCGGACAGGATGCAGCAGGGATCGCCACCGGCTCGGGCAGTTCGTTTTCGATGTGGAAGGGCAGCGGCATGGTGCGGGAGATTTTCCGCACCCGCAACATGCGCAACCTGACCGGCAATGTCGGTATCGCCCACGTGCGCTACCCGACGGCCGGATCGGCGTTCAGCGTTGAAGAAGCGCAGCCGTTTTACGTCAATGCGCCATTTGGCATCACGCTTGGTCACAACGGCAATCTGACCAACGCGGAACAGCTGAAAAGCGAAATGTTCCGCATCGATCGCCGCCACATCAACACCAATTCGGACTCGGAGATCCTGTTGAACGTGCTGGCGCACGAGCTGCAGGAGGGAACGTCGACCTATACGCTCGATCCCGCGGCGATTTTCCGCGCGGTGGCTGCCCTGCACCGGCGCGTGCGCGGCGCCTACGCCTGCGTTGCTCATATCGCCGATCACGGCATCGTTGCGTTTCGCGACCCGTACGGAATTCGTCCGCTGGTGTACGGAATCAACGAAACCGACGCCGGTACCGAATATCTGGTGGCCAGCGAATCGGTGGCGCTTGAAGGCTTGGGATTCAAGTTCGTGCGCGATGTGGCGCCGGGCGAAGCGATCTTCATCGATGTCGACGGCAACTTCTATTCGCAGCAGTGTGCCGAGTCGCCGACGTTGAACCCGTGCATCTTTGAATATGTTTACTTCGCGCGTCCGGACTCGGTGATGAACGGCGTCAGCATCTACAGCTCGCGGCTGAAGATGGGCGAGTATCTGGCCGAGAAGATTCGCAGCCACATTCGCACCGGCGACATCGACGTGGTGATGCCGATCCCCGATTCATCGCGCCCGGCGGCGATGCAGCTGTCAGCCAGGCTCGGGCTGGAGTTTCGCGAAGGCTTTTTCAAGAATCGTTACGTCGGGCGAACTTTCATCATGCCAGGCCAGGCGGTCCGCAAGAGAAGCGTGCGGCAAAAGCTCAGCGCGTTGCCTACCGAGTTCAAGGGCAAGAATGTATTGCTGGTCGATGACTCGATCGTGCGCGGAACGACCTCGCGCGAGATCGTCAACATGGCGCGCGAAGCTGGCGCCAACAAGGTGATCTTTGCATCGGCGGCGCCTCCGGTGCGCTCTCCGAACGTCTATGGCATCGACATGCCAACGCGCAGCGAGCTGATCGCGCACGGGCGCTCCGACGAAGAAATCCAGCGTTTGATAGAAGCCGACGGGCTCGTGTATCAGGACATCGACGCGATGAAACGGTCGGTGTCCGAACTCGGTCCGCATTTAACGAGCTTCGAAGCGAGCTGCTTCGACGGCGTCTATGTAACCGGCGACGTAACTTCGGAGTATCTGGATCGGCTCGAAGCGGCACGTGAGCTCGCCGCGATCGCCGAGAGCGACCCTTACTCGCAACTGAACTTGAACCTGGCCCAGGCCGACTAGCGACTCGGGTAATATCTTTCCACGCGCCGATTTGAATCAGCTTGCGGGCGCTTAACAAATTCGGCTAAAGCGATGGTGACCGCACCGAGATCACCCGCCGAGCTGAACTGATCCAGTAAGGCGGGTTTTTCATGTCCGACTTTGAAACACGCGCAGTACGTGCCGGCACCGAGCGCTCTCAGTTCAACGAACATAGTGAGGCGCTGTTCCTGACGTCGAGCTTCGTGTTCGACAGTTCCGCGCAAGCCGCGGCGCGGTTTTCGGGCGCAGAGGCCGGCAACGTCTATTCGCGCTTCAGCAACCCCACCGTCACGATGTTCGAGCAGCGCCTGGCGTCGCTCGAAGGCGCCGAGGATTGTCTGGCCACCGCTTCGGGCATGGCGGCAATCATGGCCACTTGCCTCGCGGCGCTGCGAGCAGGCGATCACGTGATCTGCGCTGCCAACGTATTCGGCGCGACGATCCAGCTGCTTTCCAACGTGCTGTCGCGCTTCGGCATTGCCGTCAGCTATGTCGACGCGACCGACATCGACGCCTGGCGGGCAGCGGCGACGCCGCATACACGGCTCCTTTACTGCGAGACGCCGTCGAACCCGCTGATGGAAATCACCGATCTGCAGGCACTGTCGGCTCTCGGGCGCGAAATCGGGGCCCTGTCGGTTGTCGACAACTGTTTCTGCACTCCTGCGCTCCAGCGGCCGCTCGAGTTCGGAGTCGATGTAGTGATCCACTCGGCGACCAAGTATCTCGACGGACAGGGCCGGGTCCTTGGCGGTGCCGTGCTAGGTTCGACAGCGTTCATTCGTGAACACGTGCTTCCCGTGTTGCGGGCCAGTGGTCCGAGTTTGTCGCCGTTCAACGCGTGGGTGCTGCTAAAAGGACTTGAAACACTGGCGATACGCATGCGCGCACAGAGCGATTCGGCGCAACAGCTGGCAGAGTGGCTCGAGCAACGGCCGGAAGTGGCGCGCGTCTGCTTTCCCGGACTGGAATCGCATCCGCAGGCGGCGCTGGCACGCCGGCAGCAAACGCAGGCGGGCGCAGTGGTCGCGTTCGAGGTCGATTCCGATCCCCGTAGGCAGCGTGAGCGTGCGTGGCACGTGATCGATTCGGTGCGCATGATGTCGATCACCGCCAACCTCGGCGATACGCGATCGACGATCACGCATCCAGCGACGACCACTCACGGCCGGCTGACGCAGGCCGATCGCGTGCGCGCCGGCATCAGTGAGGCACTGATTCGTATCGCGGTGGGTCTCGAATCCCTTGACGATCTGAAACGCGATCTCGCCCAGGCACTCACCACGCCCGGCCGTTAGCGGCCGTCGGCAGATTGACCCTGAAGGGCAGAGGCCGTACAATTCCCGACTAAATCCATCGGGAATTAAACCGTGAGACTTACGACCAAAGGCCGCTTTGCCGTCACCGCGATGATCGATCTGGCGATGCGCCAGCACGACGGCCCGGTCACGCTGGCCGCGATCAGCGAGCGCCAGCGGATCTCGCTGTCGTACCTCGAACAGTTGTTCGGGAAGCTGCGCCGGCGCCGGCTTGTGTCAAGTACTCGCGGGCCGGGCGGCGGCTACCAGCTGGCCCGGTTGATGGATCAGACGACGGTGTCCGACATCATTTTCGCGGTCGACGAGCCGCTCGATGCGACGCAGTGCGGCGGCAAGGAGAACTGCCACGACGATCAGCGCTGCATGACGCATGACTTGTGGGCAAACCTGAATGTGCGAATGCTCGACTATCTGGATTCTGTGACCCTGGGCGATCTGGTCGAGCAGCAAAATCAGAAAAAGCGGGGGAGACAAGAGACGGTTGCGGTGTTGCACGACAGTCGTCTGAAACAGCGCGAAAAGCGACTCGTTGCAGCCGATGAACAGGCGTAAGGGTACGTGATGCAGCTTCCGATCTATCTCGACTATTCGGCCACGACGCCGGTCGATCCACGCGTTGTTGAGGCCATGATTCCGTGGTTGCGCGCTAACTTCGGCAATCCGGCTTCGCGCAGTCACTCGTTCGGTTGGGCCGCTGAAAAAGCTGTTGATCAGGCGCGCGAGCAGGTGGCCGCGCTGGTCAACTGCGAAGCGCGTGAGTTGATTTGGACATCGGGCGCGACCGAATCGATCAACCTGGCGCTGAAAGGCGTTGCGCACTTCTACCGGGACAAGGGCAAGCACCTGGTGACGGTGAAGACCGAGCACAAGGCCACGCTGGACACGATGCGCGAGCTCGAGCGGGACGGTTTCGACGTGACGTATCTGGATGTCGAGGAAAACGGCCTGCTCGAACTGGCGAAGCTCGAAGCGGCGCTGCGGCCGGACACGATCCTGGTGTCTGTGATGGTCGTCAATAACGAGATCGGCGTGATTCAGGACATTGCCGCAATCGGCGAGCTGGCCCGTTCGCGCGGAATCGTGCTGCACGTCGACGCGGCCCAGGCGAGCGGCAAGATCGTCATCGACCTTGCGCAGCTGAAGGTCGATCTGATGTCGTTCTCGGCACACAAGACCTATGGGCCGAAAGGAGTCGGCGCGCTGTTCGTCCGCCGCAAGCCGCGCGTGCGGCTGGAAGCCCAGATGCATGGCGGCGGCCACGAGCGCGGGCTCCGGTCCGGCACGTTACCGACGCACCAGATCGTCGGCATGGGCGAGGCGTTTCGACTCGCTCGCGAGGAAATGGCGACCGATAACGAACGCGTCCGAATGTTGCGCGATCGCTTGTGGGAAGGCATTTCGCAGACCGAGCAGGTGTTTCTGAACGGCGACTGGGAGCGGCGGGTGCCGCACAATCTGAATGCGAGCTTTAACTTTGTCGAAGGCGAAAGCCTGATCATGGCGATGAAGGATGTCGCAGTATCGTCGGGCTCGGCTTGTACTTCGGCCAGTCTGGAGCCATCTTATGTATTACGGGCCCTTGGCCGCAGCGACGAGCTGGCGCACAGCTCGATCCGGTTTACGGTCGGGCGCTTCACGACGCCGGAAGAGATCGACTTCACCATCGATCTGGTCACGAGGCAGGTGGCGCGCTTGCGTGAAATGTCTCCGTTATGGGAGATGTACAAGGACGGCATAGATTTGAGCACGGTCCAGTGGGCCGCACATTGAGGTTGAAAAATGGCATACAGCACGAAAGTTATCGATCATTACGAGAATCCGCGCAACGTCGGTTCCTTCGACAAGGGCGATGATCATGTCGGCACCGGAATGGTCGGCGCCCCTGCCTGCGGCGATGTGATGAAGCTGCAGATCAGGGTCAACGAACAGGGTGTGATCGAAGACGCGCGGTTCAAGACATACGGCTGCGGCTCGGCGATCGCGTCGTCATCTCTGGTGACAGAGTGGGTCAAGGGCAAGACGCTCGATCAGGCGGGCACGATCCGCAACACGCAGATTGCCGAAGAGCTCGCGCTACCTCCGGTGAAGATTCACTGCTCGATCCTCGCCGAGGATGCCATCAAGGCCGCGATCGACGATTACCGGGCAAAACACGGCGGAGTCGAGCAGAAGCCGATCGAGCAGCAGGCGGCATGAGCGGACTTGCGACACCGGTCGGCGTCACGATGACCGAGCGCGCGGCGCAGCACGTCGCGGGCTTTCTGGCCAAACGCGGGCGCGGTGTCGGACTGCGGCTCGGTGTGCGCACGACCGGTTGTTCCGGGATGGCGTACAAGCTCGAGTACGCCGATGCGGCCCAGCCCGAGGACCGGCAGTTCGAAAGTCACGGCATCAAGATCTACGTTGATCCCAAGAGCCTGGCGTATATCGACGGCACGGAGCTGGACTTTGGGCGCGAAGGGCTGAACGAAGGATTCAAGTTCAACAACCCGAGGGAAAAGAACCGCTGCGGTTGCGGTGAGTCCTTCAACGTCTGATTTTTCCGCAGTCCGATGAAAGCCTGCATCGGGCTGACGGCCCGTTCCGGATAGCGCTGACATGAGTCTTCCGGATCACTTCGAACTTTTCGATCTGCCGGCGCGCTTTGCGCTCGATCCGGCGGCACTCGATCGCGCCTATCGGAGCGTGCAGTCGACGGTGCATCCCGATCGCTTCGCCTCAGCAACCGCCGCCGAAGGCAGAGTCGCCATGCAGTGGGCGACGCGCGCCAACGAGGCTTACCAGACACTGAAGTCGCCGCTGAGGCGGGCAGCGTATCTGTGTGAGTCAGCCGGCGTGCACATCGATGCCGAGTCCAATACCGCGATGCCGGCTGAATTCCTGATGCAGCAACTGAAGTGGCGCGAGGCGCTCGGCGACGCCCTTGAACAGCGCGACGCCGACGCGGTGCAGGGGCTCGACGGCACCATGGCGGCCGAGCGCGATCGCGTGCTTGGCGCAATCGGTCGCGCGCTCGACCTCGATGCGGACTACTCGCATGCTGCTGCGCTGGTGCGGCAACTGATGTTCATCGAAAAATTCGGTACCGAAGTCGTGTCCGCGGCGGAAACGCTGCGTGATGACCAGCAGGCAAAGGCTTAGGGTCATGGCACTGCTGCAGATCGCCGAACCCGGGCAATCGACCGATCCGCATCGGCATCGGCTCGCGGTCGGCATCGACCTCGGTACGACCAACTCGCTGGTGGCTACCGTCTGTCACGGTATTCCGGTCGTGCTCGATGACCCCGAAGGGAGGTCGCTGCTGCCTTCGATCGTTCAATTTCGCGCCAATGGAAGGACGGAAGTCGGCTATGCGGCACAGAAACAGCAGGCAGTCGATCCGCGCAACACCGTGACTTCGGTCAAGCGCCTGATGGGCCGCGGCATGAACGATGTCGCGCATATCGAAAATATGCCGTATGACTTCATCGATGCGCTCGGCATGGTGCAGCTCAAGACTGCTGCTGGAGTGCGCAGTCCGGTCGAAGTGTCGGCGGAGATTCTGAAGACGCTGCGGCTGCGAGCCGAACACTCGCTCGGAGGCGATCTGGTCGGCGCGGTCGTCACAGTGCCTGCGTACTTCGACGACGCCCAGCGCCAGGCAACCAAGGACGCCGCCAGGCTCGCGGGCCTCAACGTCCTGCGCCTGTTGAGTGAGCCGACCGCCGCAGCGGTCGCCTATGGGCTCGACCACGGTGCGCAAGGCATCTATGCCGTGTACGACCTGGGAGGCGGCACGTTCGACATCTCAATTCTGCGGCTGACACAGGGCGTGTTTGAGGTGCTCGCGACCGGCGGCGATTCCGCACTCGGCGGTGATGATTTCGATCAGCGGGTTTTCTGCTGGCTGGTCGAGAGATCGAAGCTGCTGCCGCTCTCGGTACAGGATTCGCGCCTGCTGATGATCAAGGCGCGCGAGGCCAAGGAGCGCCTGTCGGTCGAAACCGAAGTCCGCGTGAACGCTATGTTGTCGACCGGCGAAGTCATCGACCAAACGCTTACCAGCGGCGAGTTCGTGCGAATGACTCAACCGCTGCTGGAAAAAACGCTCGCCGCGTGTCGAAACGCGCTGCGCGACGCTGCGCTGAGAACCGCCGAGATCGATGGCGTCGTGATGGTCGGGGGCGCCACCCGCATGCCGCACGTGCGTCAGGCGGTAGGAAAGTTCTTTGGCCAGGCGCCGCTGACGAACATCGATCCCGACAAGGTGGTGGCGCTCGGTGCTGCCATCCAGGCCAACCTTCTCGCCGGCAATCGCGCTGCGGGAGACGACTGGCTGCTGCTCGACGTGATTCCGCTGTCGCTGGGACTCGAGACGATGGGCGGATTGGTCGAAAGGATCATCGAGCGCAACTCGACGATTCCGGTCGCGCGTGCGCAGGAGTTCACGACTTTCAAGGATGGACAGACGGCGATCGCGATTCACGTCGTGCAGGGCGAGCGCGAGCTGGTTGCGGATTGCCGCTCGCTGGCGCGTTTCGAGCTGCGCGGCATTCCGCCGATGCCGGCCGGTGCGGCCAGAGTGCGTGTGACGTTTCAGGTCGATGCCGATGGCTTGCTCGACGTCAACGCGCTCGAGATTGCCAGCGGTGCGCAGGCCTCGATCGTCGTCAAGCCTTCGTATGGTCTGGGCGACGACGATATTGCCCGCATGCTGCGGGATTCATTCGGTTCGGCCGACGACGATATTCGCCGGCGCGCGTTGCGCGAACGACAGGTCGACGCGCAGCGGTTGATCGAAGCCACCGGCACTGCGTTGGTCTCCGACGCCGATCTGCTTTCGACGGACGAGCGTTTGCAGGTGGATGCGTTGGTGGCTGCGTTGCGCGACACAGTGAAAAGCGATGACATCGGCGCAATCGAGCGCTTGACCGAAGCGCTTGCCCGGGCCACCGACGAATTCGCCGCACGCCGCATGGATCGCTCGATCCGCACCGCGCTCGCCGGACGGCGCATCGATGAGCTGGCGGACGTCGGGCGACGGGCTTAGATGCCGCGGATCACTGTACTGCCGCACGCGGAGATCTGTCCGCTCGGTGCAGAGTTCGAAAGCGAGCCAGGCGTGTCGGTGGCCGATGCGCTGCTGGATCACCATGTGGACATCGAGCACGCCTGCGGCAAGGTCGCCGCATGCACGACGTGTCACTGCGTTATTCGCAAGGGTTTCAATTCGCTGCCGCCGGCCGAAGACAATGAAGAAGATCTGCTGGATCGCGCCTGGGGTCTGACTGCCCTGTCACGTCTGTCGTGTCAGGCAATCGTTCAGAACGAGGATCTGGTGGTTGAGATTCCGAAGTACAGCATTAACCACGCCAAGGAAATCGAGCAGAAAGAGGCATCATGAAATGGATCGACACCGAAGAAATCGCGATAGCGCTGGCGGAGAAGCACCCCGATGTCGACCCGCGCACGATCCGGTTCACCGATCTGCATCGGTGGGTGTGCGAGCTGCCAGGGTTCGCCGATGATCCCGATCGGTCCGGCGAGCGAATCCTGGAAGCGATTCAGGCAGCGTGGATCGATGAGGTTGCATAGGCTCTTGCCGGTTCTGATCGCTGGCTATGCGACCGTTCATGCAACGGCTGGCTGCGCGCAGTTTGGCGCATAGAAGTTCGCAAGCTTCTGCTGGAGGTTCAATAGTAGGGTTCAGAAGTTCCGCTTGCCCGCGTCAGGCTTTCCAGCATGACAAGCGCCGCTTCCAGCGTGAACTCATCGCGCTCGATCGCATCGACCACCTCGTTTACCGTGCGCCTTTCGATCGCCGCGACTTCGCCGTCCTGATTCGCCAGCCTGATTGAGGGCGGCAAGACGATGTCGTAGACATGAATGATCTCCGATTGGAACCCCTCAGCTACCGGTCGGCGGAGGTGAAAGCGGCGCCCTTGCGTGAGTTGTGACGGGTCGATGCGCAAGCCGGCTTCTTCCCACGCTTCGCGCTCCAAGGTTTGCAGCAGCGACTCGCGGGCGGCCACCATGCCGCCCACGAGGTTGTCCCATCGGCCCGGATCGATCTGCTTGTGCATCGAACGGCGCGCGACGAACAACGAGTCTTCGTTTACATAGGCGTTTAGGTGCACCGCCTGCGTCGTGATTCCAAGCGGCCGGCACGCCGCACGTTCGATCGACGCCAGCACTGGGTCGCCGACCGCCAGCATTTCGTTACGCCAGCCCGGCAACAGACCCGCATCGCGCAGCTTCAGCGCCGCCTCGGCCAGCAGCGCCGTGCGCGAGTCGATCCCGCCGGCATTCTCTAATAGATCGAGCACGTCACCACTCAAGCGGAATCCGCGCACGTGCCGAGCAATGAAGCGAGCCACGTCGGGCTGCGCATCGCCCACGTGAACGCCGGCGATGCGCAGGGCGATGAGGTGCGCCGGCAACGGGTGCTGCGCTCGTGCCTGCAGGCTTGCGATCAGCTGCTGCAGCCGGGTGCAGTCCAACACTACGTTTCGGGCCGCATGTGCGGAAACAGAATCACGTCGCGGATGTTCGGCGAGTCTGTGAGGAGCATCACGAGCCGGTCGACGCCGACACCGCATCCGGCAGCCGGCGGCATGCCGTATTCGAGCGCACGAATGTAATCGGCGTCGTAGTACATCGCTTCTTCGTCGCCAGCGTCCTTCGCCTTCGCCTGTTCGCTGAAGCGTGCGGCCTGATCTTCGGGATCGTTCAGCTCGGAAAAGCCGTTGGCCATTTCCCGACCGGCGATGAACAGCTCGAACCGCTCGGTAATCTCGGGATGCGAGTCGGATGCACGTGCCAGCGGCGATACTTCGACCGGATAGTCGACAATGAAGGTCGGCTGAATCAGCTTGTCTTCGGCAGTCTCCTCGAACATTGCCAACTGCAGTGCGCCGAGCCCGGCCTCGCCGGCGTGCGTGCTTCCCTTCGCGCGCAGCTCGCGATGCAGGAACTCACGATCCGCCAGTTGTTCGTCCGAGTATTGCGGCGCGTGCGTACGGATGGCCTGCACAGTAGTCAGCCGCGCAAACGGTGGCGTCAACTCGATCGTCTGACCCTGATACTCGATGCGAGCCGCGCCGATGGTCGCCAGGGCCGTGTGGTTGACCAATCGTTCGGTGAAATCGATCAGCCATTTGTAGTCCTGGTACGCGGCGTAAAACTCCAGCATCGTGAACTCAGGATTGTGACGCGGCGACATTCCTTCGTTGCGGAAGTTGCGATTGATCTCGAACACGCGCTCGTAGCCTCCGACCACCAGGCGCTTTAGAAACAGCTCAGGTGCAACGCGCAGGAACATGTCGATGTCGAGCGCGTTATGGTGGGTCACGAATGGCTTGGCGGTTGCGCCTCCCGGAATCACCTGCAGCATCGGCGTCTCGACTTCGAGAAAGCCGTCGGCGACCATGAAGTCACGCATTGCGGTAATGATCTTGCTGCGTGTGACGAACACATAGCGCGTCTGTTCGCTCATCATCAGATCGACATAGCGCCGCCGGTAGCGCAGCTCACGATCTTCGAGCCCGTGGAATTTGTCGGGCAGCGGCCGCAGTGATTTGGCGAGAAGCCGCAGTTCGGTGCACCGAACGCTCAATTCTCCCTTCAGTGTCTTGAACACGACGCCGCGCGCAGCGACGATGTCCCCGATGTCCCAGCGCTTGAACTCCTCGTGCGCATCCTTGCCGGTGTCATCGTCCGCGATGTAGAACTGAATACGACCGCTGCCGTCCTGCACGGTGGCAAAGCTCGCCTTGCCCATCAGCCGCTTGAGCATCATGCGTCCCGCAACGGCGACCTCGATGTTCTCCTGAGCCAGAATGTCGCGGTCGCGCGCGCCATATTTGACGTGCAATTCGTCTGCCAGATGGGTCCGGCGGAAATCGTTCGGGAAGACGGGACCGTTCGCGCGCATTGCGGCGAGCTTCGCGCGCCGCTCGGCGATGATCTGGTTCTCGTCGAGGGGCTCTGCCGTCGGATTTCTGGGTTCGTTCATTGGAGCCTTCTCACGCGCGCACGTCTGCTACCGGATCGCTGCCGAAATCTGTTCGCGCCAGATAGGCCAGGGCGCGTGTCGCAGCGGCGGCAGGCGATGCAAGCTGGCCCTCCGCCTTCATCGCCGCGAACTGAGGCTGGTTGGGGAATGCGCGAGGGTCCGATTCGCGCAGTGCAGTCTGCATGTCGGTGTCGATGACTCCGGGCGCCAGCGAGACGATCTTTGCGCCGTTCGGACGCGGCGCTTCGTCGAGCGCCACTACGCGCGAGAAGTGATCGAGACCCGCCTTGACTGCACAGTACGCGGCGGCGCCCGCCAGCGTTTTCTTGCCGGCACCGGATGAAACGTTGAGGATCTTGCGCGGGACGTTCCAGTCTCGCGTCGCCCGCAGAAAAGCGCTCGTCAGCAGCATCGGCGCTTCCAGTCCGACGCGCAACACGGCGGCCAGCGCGACAGCGTCGCTTTCGTCGATCGGCCCGGCCTTGCCGGCCAACGCCGCGTTGTTGATCAGCGTTGCGCTCGCAAGCTTCGCTGGGTCCTGGAGTTGCAGCCACGCTTCGAACCGCTTGGACGCGGCGATTCCGTCACTGAGATCAATCGCCCACTGTTCGAGCACTGCGCCGGTATTCCTCGCCGTGCCTTCGAGTGCGGCAAGCGGGCGACGTGACAATGTCAACAGCAGCGCGTCACTGACGAGCAGCTGATCGGCCATTGCCGCACCGAGCCCGCGCGATGCGCCGGTAAGGATGGTCAGTGCGCGAGTCGTCATTGGTCAGATGTACCTGATACTACAAACTGCAATTTAAACACCCTGCTTCAAACTTGCTTCGATGAAATCGTCCAGATCACCGTCGAGCACTGCCTGCGTGTTACCGACCTCGACGTTCGTGCGCAGGTCCTTGATGCGCGACTGATCGAGTACGTACGAGCGAATCTGATGGCCCCAGCCGATATCGGTCTTCGAATCTTCGAGCGCTGTCTGCTGCGCCTGCCGCTTTCGCAGCTCCTGTTCGTACAGCTTCGATTTCAGCATCGCCATGGCTTCGGCGCGGTTGCGATGCTGACTGCGGTCGTTCTGACTCTGCACGACAATATTGGTCGGAAGGTGTGTGATGCGCACCGCAGACTCGGTCTTGTTGACGTGCTGCCCGCCGGCACCTGAAGCGCGGTACACGTCGATACGCAGATCGGCCGGGTTGACTTCGACCTCGATCGTCTCATCGACTTCGGGATAGACGAACACGCTGGCGAACGATGTGTGCCGCCGCGCATTCGAATCGAAAGGCGACTTGCGAACCAGTCTGTGAATGCCGGTCTCGGTGCGCAGCATGCCGAACGCGTAGTCGCCGACGAGCTTGATCGTTGCACCCTTGATCCCGGCGACCTCGCCGCTGGTCTCATCGAGCAGCTCGGACTTGAACTTGCGCCGCTCGGCGTAGCGTAGGTACATGCGCTCGAGCATCGAGGCCCAGTCCTGCGCTTCAGTCCCGCCCGCGCCAGCCTGGATCTCGATGAAACAGTTGTTCGGGTCGAGCGGATTGTTGAACATCCGCTGAAATTCGAGTTCGCCGACACCGGCAGCCACCTCGGCCACGTCCGACTCGACCGCCACCAGCGTGGCGTCGTCGTTATCGCTGCGGGCCATCGCAAAAAGTTCGGAGGAATCGCGCACCGCTGATTCCAGCGCGTGCATCTTCTGCACGATGGATTCTGCGATCTTCTTCTCCCGGCCCAGCTCCTGCGCGCGCTTCGGGTCGTCCCAGACCTTCGGGTCCTCGAGCGACCGTCCGATATCTTCGAGTCGCCGCTCCTTTACCTCGACGTCAAAGATACCTCCGCAGCTCGGCGAGGCGACCGCGCAGGTCAGCGACGGTGCCTTCGATCTGATTCAGGCGCTCGGCTTCCATGTTGTCCTTTTTCCGCTGCTGGTGCCGCGTGGGGCCGAATTATAGGGCGGCGTGTTCGATCACCAGTTGCAGGCGGCGAGCGCCCATGTATTCCTCGAGCGCAGGTCGATACGCCAAACGCACCGTGCGCGGCACCTGTTCGGCACGCCGAAACCAGATCGCGTCGAAACGGCGCCCGTCGAGGTCGAGCACCAGTTTCAGGTGTCGATCCTTGACGAGCCGCTGCTCCAGCACGGCGAACTCGTTGTCGAACAGCGGTGCCGGAAATCCCTGGCCCCATACATGTGTGTCGATCGCCTCGATCAGCGACGGCGCGAGCTCGCTCGAAGCGAGTGGACCATCGGTTGCAATGGTTCGCTCGAACAGTGTGCGGTCGCATGACGTGCAAGTCGCATCCTCGAATGCCGCTACAAATGGTTCGTAGCTGGCGGTGGGCATTGTCAACCCTGCCGCCATCGCGTGCCCTCCGAAGCGGCGCACCAGCGCCGGCGCGTACTTGGTCACGAGGTCGAGCGTGTCACGCAAGTGGACGCCGTCGATCGAGCGACCCGAGCCGCGCAGTTCGCCGTCGCCAGCGCGGGCAAACGCGATCGTGGGCCGGTGATACTTTTCCTTGACTCGCGACGCGACGAGTCCGATTACCCCCTGATGCCAGTCTTCCTGATACAGGCAGATCGTTCTGCGCGCTGCAACCTCGCCTTCATCCAGCGCCGCAAGCGCATCGAGCTGCATGTCTCCCTCGATGTCGCGCCGCTCACGATTGAGCTGGTCCAGTTGCAGTGCAAGCTCGGTGGCGCGTTCGAAGCTGTCGGCGATCAGGCACTCGATGCCGATCGACATGTCGGTCAGGCGGCCGGCGGCATTGATGCGCGGTCCGATCGCAAAGCCGAGATCACGCGCAGTTGCCTTCCTCGCGTCCTTGCCGGCGATCTGAAACAGCGCGGCAATGCCAGAATGCAGTCGGCCCTGGCGAATGCGATGTAGCCCCTGCGCGATCAGGATCCGGTTGTTGCGGTCGAGCCGCACGACGTCGGCCACAGTGCCGAGCGCCACCAGATCGAGCAGGCTGTCAAGCCGCGGCTGAGTTGCCGCATCGAAGCGGCCGCGCGCGCGCAGCTCGGCACGCAGCGCGAGCAGCACATAGAACATCACGCCGACCCCTGCCAGATGCTTGCTAGGAAAGCCGCACCCGGGCTGGTTGGGGTTGACGATGCACGCGGCAGCAGGCAATACGGCGCCGGGAAGGTGATGGTCGGTAACCAGCACCGCGATGCCGAGCTCGTTGGCACGCGCAACGCCCTCGACACTGGCAATGCCGTTGTCGACAGTGATCAGCAGATCGGGTGCACCCGCGGCTCTGTGCGCAGCAAGCTCGACGATTTCCGGCGTCAGCCCGTAGCCGTACTCGAAGCGATTCGGCACCAGATAGTCGACGTGCGCCCCCATTGCGCGCAACCCGCGGATACCGACCGCGCATGCGGTGGCGCCATCGCAGTCGTAATCGGCCACGATCAGCATGCGAGTGCTGGTGTCAATCGCATCGGCCAGCAGCATGGCGGCGTCGTTGACATGCGAAAGCGTGTCGGGCGGCATCAGTCCATCGAGCACCAGGCGGGTTGAGGCAAGATCGCCGATGCCTCGAGCCGCCAGCGCGCGGGCCAGTGCCGCCGGGACACCGTCAGCGGCCAGGCGGCGAGCTGCCGCTGCATCGAAATCACGTACGGACAGGACCGTCATTCGGTCAACGCCTCGCCGATCTCGCGCCGCCGCCATATTCTGTAGCGATCGGATTGCTTCGACGCGTAAGTGCGAACGGTACGGCCGCACAGAACGATATCGATGGCATCGGTTGCATGCGGATCGAGCCGGTGGTCGATGGTCGCGATCGTTCGCAGCCAGGTTGCCCAGTCATCGTGCCGCTTCGCCGGCAGCAGATCGTCGACGACGAGCAACGCTCCATCGACAATGCCGGCGTGCAGCGGCACGCCTTGCGCGCCCGCAGCGTCGGCGGCGCCTTGCAGTCCAGGCCAATCGGACTGCACCTGCGCATACCTGATCGCAGGCAGCGTCTTCCACTTTCCGCCGCCGTGCAGCCATACACCGTTGATCGTGGGTTGGTGCGTCGCATCTCGCGTGGCATTCACCGCATGCGAATGCCATGCCATCTGAATCTCGGTATGCAATCGGTTCCAGATCTGCGCATCCCTCCCTGCGGGCATCGTAAATGGTTCATCGATCATTGCTTCCAGCGGGTCAGCGTCGATCTCCCACTCATGCACAGACCGCAGGAACCAGCGATCGCCGATGGTCAGAAAATCGCAACCACGAACCGCGGCGAGCTCGTTCGCAACGTCAATCAGTTGCGTCGTCTCGGCGGCGGTCGGTGCGGTGACCCCCAGAGACTGCACGATCAGATGGTCACGCGCGGCTTCGACGTGAACAGGATCGGCATGCCAGATTGAGTCGCGTGACGGCGCCCCCGCAAGGCGCGCGTATGCATAAGGAGCGGTAGGAGCGGGTGCGGACTGGCCGAACAAGTGATGCGCCAGCCAGTCGAAGTGTGCGTTGCCGCTGGCCGACGCGCCGCTTTCGCCGATCAACGACGCTCGCGCAAGACGGGATTTCAGGTTTGGCGTCTCCAATGAGGCAATCAGTGCGGCAGCTATCTCGGAAGGGATCAGGGCATCTGCCACAAGCAATGTGAAGAACATCGACCGATTCTACGGATGCTCCGCGAGCGCCTACAATCCGCGCGCTCCAACCTATACCCCGTTATCACATCCTCGTGAACCTTCCCTACGAACTTCGAATCGGGCTTCGCTATACGCGTGCGGGCAGGCGCGCACGCCGCCGCAACGGGTTCATCTCTTTCATCTCCGGAATCTCGATGATCGGCATCGCACTCGGCGTGATGGCGTTGATCGTCGTGCTCTCGGTAATGAACGGATTCGTGACACAGGTGCGAGACCGCATGCTATCGGTGGTGTCGCATGTCGAAGTGTTTGCTGCGAACGGCGCGATTCCCGACTGGCGCGCGGTCGAGCAGACCGTGCGCCGGAATCCTGCGGTGATCGGCGCTGCCCCGTATATCAACGCGCAGGCGCTCTTGACACGCGGTGAAAGCGTGCGCGGTGCGCTGGTGCGCGGCATCGACCCTGCTGCCGAGCCGGCGATATCGGAGATCACGTCGCAGCTGCGCGGCGCGCCGTTGACCGATCTGATCGACGGCGAGTTCGCCATTGTTCTGGGAGGCGAGCTCGCACGCTCGCTTGGCATTCTGCTCGGCGAAAAGGTGACATTGATTGCGCCGCAGGGCCAGGTGACGCCGGCCGGCGTCGTGCCGCGGTTGAAGCAATTCACGGTTGTGAGCACGTTCGACTCCGGCCACTTCGAGTACGACAGTTCGCTGGCATTGATTCACATTGCCGATGCGGCGCGCCTGTTCAGAGTCGATGGACCAACGGGCGTCCGCCTGAAGCTGACCGATATGCAGCAGGCGCCGGAAGTCGCCGGCCAGCTGGCGCGATCGCTCGAGCCCGGGTTGCTTGTGCGCGACTGGACGCGGCAGAACCGCAGCTGGTTTGCTGCGGTCCAGATCGAGAAGAGAATGATGTTCATCATCCTCGGCCTGATCGTCGCGGTGGCGGCGTTCAATCTCGTGTCTACGCTGGTGATGACGGTCACCGAGAAACAGTCGGACATTGCCATCATGCGCACGCTCGGTGCCAGTCCCGGCAGCGTGATGCTGATATTCATGGTGCAGGGCGCGCTGATCGGAATTCTGGGCACGCTGCTTGGCGTCGCGAGCGGCTTGCTCGTAGCGAACAACCTCGACACGATTTTCCCGGCGATCGAGCGAATCGCCGGGTTTCCGTTGATCCCGAAGGACATTTACTTCATCAGCGCGCTGCCTTCGGACCCGCGCGCGAGTGACATCGTGCCGATCGCGCTTATTTCGATGGTCTTGTCGCTGGTCGCCACTGTTTACCCGAGCTGGCGCGCGTCGCGCGTGAAGCCCGCCGTGGCGCTGCGCTATGACTAACGCAGTCCTGAGCGCCCGCGCGGTCGAGAAGGCGTATGGAGAAGGCGGCCTGTCGGTAGTCGTACTGCGCGGCGCCGATCTCGATGTGGCACCCGGTGAAGTGATTGCCGTGATCGGCGCGTCGGGCTCGGGCAAGAGCACGCTGCTGCACGTGCTCGGCGGACTCGATGCAGCCGATAGCGGCCACGTGATGATCGACGGCCGCGATGTGATGCAGCTGACCGAGACCGATCGCGGCCGGCTGCGCAACGAGCGGCTCGGCTTCGTCTACCAGTTCCACCATCTGCTGCCGGAATTCAGCGCGCTCGATAACGTTGCGATGCCGCTGACGATTCGACGCCAGGTGTTGAGTGAAGCCAGAGCAAGCGCGCGGCAGGCGCTGGCGGCGGTGGGCTTGACCGACCGGGTCCAGCACCATCCCGGCGAATTGTCGGGCGGCGAAAGGCAGCGCACCGCGATTGCA
>JBGTEW010000420.1:0-4188 GCA_041747615.1 Burkholderiaceae bacterium
CCGCGGCACCGCAGCCGGTAACACCGGCTCCGCCGCTCGAGCCCTCCGTCTCGCAGTCGGACGCTGCGGCAACAGCGGCGTCAACCGGTGCACCGACGGCCGATGCGAAGCCGAGCTTCCGTCGCAAGGCCGACACGGTCGTGCAGCCGATCGTGCCGCCCCCAAACGGCACAGTTGCACTGGCTGTGACGCCGTGGGGCGAGGTCAGCGTCAACGGCACCGCGCGCGGCGTAGCTCCGCCGCTGACACAGCTGTCGCTCGCGCCGGGTGTGCATACGATTGAAATACGCAACGCCGCCGCACCGCCGTTCATTGCACGCGTCGAGGTCCGATCGGGCGAAACTCTGACCCTGCAACACCGCTTTTAGTGTCCTTTCAGCGGGCTTTTCATCCCCTTGCGTCGATTGTGATGTGCCTCGCGATGGGCTAGCCTGACGCGATGGCCGAAGCGCTCACCCAGAATCTGAAGCTGATCGGCCGCTATTCGATCCTGCGCGAATTGCGGCGCGACCGGCATACGGTCGCCTATCTGGCGCTCGATCCGGTGCTCAATCGCGAACTCGTGCTGAAGGCGGTGCAGCTGCAGCCGCGGCGCGATGAGGAAGCGGCCGGGCATGAACGCATTGAACAGGCCTTCATGCGGCAGGCACAGGCTGCGGGCCGCCTGCATCACCCGCATATCGTCACCGTGTTCGATGCCGGCCGCATTCATAACATCGGCTATCTGGCATTGGAACGTGTCGACGGCAAGCTGCTCGACGAAGCGCTTCACGATGGCTTTCATCCGGGCGTGCTGCAGGCCGCCGACATCGCAGCACGTGTGGCCGATGCCGTCGAGCATGCACACGCGCGCGGCGTGCCGCACGGACATCTGGCGCCGTCGCGTATTTATCTGCAGGGTGCCGACAAACTACCGAAGGTAATGGGTTTTGGCGGCTGGATCGACAGCGGAGCCACCGGTGACTTCGAGCTCACCGGCACTCAGTCGATGCTGCCGTACTTCCAGAACGAGCTCGGATCCGAAGCCCGCCGCAAGGACATTCGCGCGCTCGGCGCGCTGCTGTTCCTGCTGCTGACGGGAACACGGCCCAATCTTAACGCGCTGCGCGCGCGCAACAGCGGCGAAAGTCCGATCATCGATGCCCGCCCGTCGACACCTCTGGCACTCGCCGAGATCGCTGAGAATGCTCTCGAGCTGCACGGTGCGCGGCCCTTTGGCACCGCTGCGCAGTTTCGCAACGCGCTAACCACGTTTCTGTGGGGCAACCGCGGCGCGCAGCCATCGAGCGCGTTCACCATCACCGGCATGCCCGCACGGGTCGAGATCATGCCGCCGAAATCGATCCGGGTAGCCACCGTTGGCATGGAATCGATGAGGCCCACCCGAAGGCGGCCACCTTCGCGCTGGGGCAACCATATCGCGCTCGGCGCTGCTGCCTGTGCGATCGCCGTGATTGCGGCCTTTGGTAGCGCGTTGCGCGGGAGTGGCGAGTCGATTGCATCACCCTCTGCCGAGACTGCTGCGTTGGCTGTGCCGGCCGCACCCGTCGCAGAACGCCCTGTGCAGATAGCGAACACGGACACGAATGCGCAGACAGCTGCGACGACTCACGCGCCGGCATCCCGCACCTCTGCGCCACGACAGGCGAGGTCGCCTGTTCCGGCGGCCAATGGACTGGTGGTCTTCGCCGTCTCGCCGTGGGGCGAAGTATTCGTCAACGGCACCCTGCAGGGAACAACACCCCCACTGTCGCAGCTGACGTTACCGGCAGGCCGGCATACCATCGAGTTGCGCAATGGTCAGCGGCAGCCGTATATAGCGCACGTGGACGTCGTGCCAGAACGCCCGCTTCGGATCAACCATCTGTTTCAATGACAACAGGTTCCTTCAGCAGAGTGTTTCGCTCCTCCGCCGGTGGTCTGGCCGCCGTCGTATTGGGCGGGTGCGCTCTGCTGGAGCCGCCGCCTGCACCACCGCCTCCGCCCGCTCCGTCGCTGAGCATCGCTCGCCTGTACGAGCAACCGGCTGAACGCGCATTCATCAACGGCATGCGGTTCTACGAAGACGGACAGTACGAGCGCGCCGAAGTGATGCTCAAACGCGCACTGGCAGAAGGGCTGGCCGATGGCCATGATGTTGCAGTGGCCAACAAGCACCTTGCATTCATTGCGTGCGCCTACGAACGGCCGGCAGATTGCGAGGCAGCGTTTCGCGCCGCTTTCGCTGCAGATCCCGGGTTTCGGTTAACCGACGCGGAGGTCGGTCATCCGCTGTGGGGACCGGTGTACAAGCGGGTAGCGGCCGAGCAAACGAGGATGTCTAAGAGTTTGTGATCGGTGAGGCGCGGTGTCTCAGAATCCGATGCGGAACTTCTTCACGGTGCGGTCTTCGGTGATGTCGTCCGGCTGCACTTCATCGCGCCCGGCCAGTTTGGCGGTGCCAAAAGCGGCCAGCAGCGTGCGTCGCATCTCGCGCGGCTTGAGTTTGGCGAGCCGGTCGAGGCTATCGGCCGCAAGCTCGACCGGAAACGCGCGTCCCCACGCGTGCTCGGATCGCAGTTCGTCGTAAATGCAGCTGGCGATGCGTCGTGAGCCTTCGGCATCGGGCGGATCGATCGCATAGACGTTCATCCGGTTCAGAATCGGCGAAGGAATCGCATGTGAGTGGTTGGCGGTTGCGATCCAGACGACATCGGACGCGTCAATCGGGACGTCGGCGAATTCGTCGGTAAATTCGGTCGCAGTGTCGTGCTCGAGCAGCGTGTAAAGGCTGCCCAGCGGGTCATACTGCGTGTCGCCGCCGGCCTTGTCGATCTCATCGACGACGATCACCGGATTGGCGTAGTCGCCGTTGACCAGCGCGTCAAACACCTTGCCTGGCTTCGCGTTCTTCCACTGCGCTGAGGCACCCGACAGTATCCAGCCTGCGGTCAGCGAACTCATGCCGATGAAGTTGTAGCCGGTGCCCAGCAATGCGGCCAGCCGGCGCGCGAAGTGCGTTTTGCCGATACCGGGATCACCAAGCAGCAGGATCGGCTCCAGCTCGAGAGGGTCATCCGAAGACAACGCCAGCACCAGCTGTTTGCGGATATCGTTCAGTGGCTCTTCAAAGTTGGGCAGCTCATCGATCAACGCGTCGATGTCCGGCAGCGCGCCCGGCTTGATAACGAAGCGCTGGCCGCCGCTGCGGATCATCCTGACGTAGGTGGCGCGCAGTGCTTCGCTAGCGCTGGCGCCGAGCTCCTGAAGCTCGGTCAGTGCCTCTTCTACGTGTGGAACCTGATAGACGTCCTTGAACCCCGCGATCGTAATCGGCGAAGGAACCACTGCAGGTACGCTCATCCAGACCTCCGTTCGCGCCGCGCCTGCCAATGCATGCGTGCTTGATCAACGCGGAAGCTCGCAAACGGTATACACGCAAAACCCCTGCCAAGACCGCGAAAAGAACGGAGAAAACACACGGGCATCAAGCACTCGCCGGTATCAAGTGCTAATGACCGAGCGGCTAAGCGGGCGACGATCCTGAACGCGTAGGCCTTGCCGTTCAGGAACAAATACTCGACGCGCAATACTCGCTTGCCATCTGCCAGTGCATAGCCGATCACTTCGATGCGGTCGCCGACCTTCGGAGCCTGGACCAACCCCCAGGCCTGCATCCGCGATTCCCGCCAACGCAATCAATACAAGCTTGATTTGAAAGGCGCGATTCGGCACAAGTTCCGTGGCATTGGTAATGAACATCAGCACACCGGCGATAGCGGCGATTACGAACGCCACCAGCGCGACCGGCACCGCGAGCCGGGCCAGGGGCGTCAGCGGCAACGCCGGCCCCGCACCAAAAACTCGCAGTTCGAGCAGCATCAACGCACCGAAAACGGTCGCGAACGCTGCGATGTGGACGGTCTCGAGTGCCGGATAGGTCCATACCGAGCGGCGAATGGCGTCGGACAGCGACCACGACTCGATTGCAGCGAGCGCTGCGCTCAACTCGGACATCTGTTCCGCCGAGAGCGGTTGCTAGCGCCGCCGGCGCGCCGCCCCGCCTAACAGGCTTCCCAGTACGCCACGCGTGAGCTCACGCGCAATCGACGACCCGACCGAGCGTGCGGCGCTCTTGCTCATCGCTTCCACGACCCCTTCGCGCCGGCCACCACGAGTCCCGGTCGAGCCGAACAGCATGTCACCCAC
>JBGTEW010000421.1:0-5825 GCA_041747615.1 Burkholderiaceae bacterium
CACGTCATGAACCTATCTGTGGACAGGCCTGCTTCACGCGCGGCTTCGCGCGCCTTGTCGATGACGTTTTTCATGTCGCCGGGGGCGAGAAACTGACCCTTTTTGATGTTCACCGGTTTGCCGCTGACAGCGCAGGCGCGAATGAAGTCGGTCTGCCTGCACAGGAACGCAGGTGTTTGCAGAACGTCGACGACCTCGGATGCTGCTCCGATCTCATCTACCTCGTGCACATCGGTCAACACCGGCACCCCAACCTGTTTCTTCACTGCGCCGAGAATGCGCAGCCCCTCGTCGATGCCGAGCCCGCGGAAGCTCTTGCCGGAGCTGCGATTGGCCTTGTCAAAGCTCGACTTATAGATCAACGGCATGCCGAGCCCTGCGGTGATCTCTTTCAAGCGGCCGGCGGTATCGATCGCCATCTGCTCGGACTCGATCACGCACGGCCCTGCGATCAGAAACAGCGGCTGATCAAGGCCGACTTCAAAGCCAGCCAGCTTCACGCTGCGGCCTTGTGCGCAATCGAGGCGACCGGTGCCGCGGAACGTGCCTGACGGCTTGCGAGCGCCGCCTCGATAAACGCCTTGAACAGCGGGTGCCCATTGCGCGGAGTAGACGTGAACTCCGGATGAAACTGCACGCCGATGAAGAATGGATGCGACGGCAGCTCCATGATCTCGGTCAGCTTCTCGCTCGGCGTGCGCGCGGAGACGGTGTAGCCGTTCGCTTCCAGCTGCGGCACGTACGCATTGTTCACCTCGTAACGGTGCCGGTGGCGCTCGTTGACCTCGGCACCGTAAATGCGTGCGGCCAGCGTGCCGCGCTCAACGGGACACTTCTGCGATCCCAACCGCATCGTGCCGCCCAAATCGGACTGCTCGTCGCGCCGCTCGATGCGGCCGGTGCGATCGGTCCATTCGGTGATCAGCGCGACCACTGGATGCGGCGTATCGGGGTCGAACTCGGTTGAATTGGCGTCCGCGAGTCCGCACACATTGCGCGCGAACTCGATCGTCGCCAGCTGCATGCCAAGGCAAATGCCGAGGTATGGCAGCTTGTTTTCGCGCGCGTGGCGAATCGCCGCAATCTTGCCTTCGGTTCCGCGCTTCCCGAACCCACCGGGTACCAGCACGGCATCGACCCTGTCAAGCGACGCCGCGCCGTTGCATTCGATCTGCTCCGAATCCAGATACTCGATCGTGACCTTGGTGCGGGTGTTGATGCCGGCATGAATCAGCGCTTCGTTCAGCGACTTGTAGGAGTCGGACAGGTCGACGTACTTGCCGACCATGCCGATCGTGACTTCGTGCTCCGGATGCTCGAGTGAATGAACCAGCTTGTCCCAACTCGACAGATCGGCCGGCTTGGCGATGATACCGAGCCTGAAGCACACGATCTCATCGACGCCCTGCCGGTGCAGCATCGTCGGAATCTTGTAGATCGAGCTGACATCCCACGCCGAAATCACGGCGTCGATCGGCACGTTGGAGAACAGCGAGATCTTCGCGCGCTCCTCTTCTGGAATCGGACGATCGGCGCGGCACAGCAGCACGTCCGGCGAAATGCCGATCTCGCGCATCTTCTGCACACTGTGCTGCGTCGGCTTGGTTTTCAGCTCTCCAGCCGACGCAATGAACGGAACCAGCGTCAGATGTACATAGCAGCAGGAGCCGCGGCCGAGCCGCAAGCTCATCTGGCGCACCGCTTCGACGAACGGCAGCGATTCGATATCGCCCACCGTGCCGCCGATTTCGACGATAGCCACGTCGGCCTTGCCGTCCCATGCGGCACGTGCGCCGCGCTCGATGAAATCCTGAATCTCGTTGGTGATATGCGGAATCACCTGCACGGTCTTGCCCAAATACTCGCCGCGACGCTCTTTCTTGATCACCGAGTCGTAGATCTGACCCGTCGTGAAATTGTTGACCTTCCGCATCCTGGCGGAGATGAAGCGTTCGTAGTGTCCGAGGTCGAGGTCGGTCTCCGCGCCGTCCTCGGTCACGAATACTTCCCCGTGCTGGAAAGGCGACATCGTGCCCGGATCGACATTGATGTATGGGTCAAGCTTGATCAGGGTGACTTTCAGGCCGCGCGATTCGAGGATCGCGGCTAGCGAGGCGGCGGCGATCCCTTTTCCAAGCGAGGAGACCACGCCACCGGTAACGAACACGTACTTGATCATGTAGTTGTCTACGCTGTCTGGCAACAGCGTTACCGGTAATTGCGGATTATTCCACACGGCTGCGCCGGCGGAATAATTTCTCGCGATCGAGCCGACAGCGCAACGGCTGCGGCTCATCGCTCGCTTCAATCGATAATGATGTTCCGGGCTCCTAGCGCCCGCCGCGCGCGGTCTGGATAGTCAGTAATGATGCCGTCGACACCGAGCGCCGCCAGGCGTTCGATCTCCGTCGAATCGTTGACGGTCCATGGAATGATCTTCATCTTCAATGCATGCGTTGCGGCGATGTTCTCCGGGGTGACGTTCCGCCAGAACGGCGACCAAATGCTGCAGTCCGCGGCCTGCGCCATGCGGGGCAGCGATCCGCCATAGTCGGCAAGCCTGAAGCCGGCGTGCCACGGCGACGCTCCTGATGAGTCTGGCATCACGGTGTTCATGCCCGACGAATCGATCGTCAGGCATGCCGTCGGCAATTCAGGCGCAAGTTTTTTAACCGCGCGCAACGTTCGCCAATCGAACGATTGCACCGTGACCCGCCCGCTCATTCCTGCCGCGCGAACTGCGTTGACCACTGCTTTGGCGTAACGCTCGGCGTCGGGAGTGGTGTCGCCGCTGGTCGGCGTGATCTTGGTTTCGATGTTGAAGCGCACTGGCCGTCCGCTCGGCGACCGCGCGTCGCGCGCCAGTTCGAATAACTGTTGCAATGTCGGAGTACGCTCGCCGTCAAACGACTTCTGCTCGGTCCATGGCGCGGCATACTGATGCGCCGGGTTGAGCCGGCCGACGTCGAACTGCGCCAACTCAGCCGCAGTCAGCGAGAAGATCGAAGCGCCGTCCTCGCCCAGCCAGCGACCGTCCGGCCCGCGCGTTAGTGCTGCATACAACCGCGGCTCGTGCGACAGCACCAGCACGCCGTCGCGCGTCAGCGCCAGATCGGTCTCCAGCGTTGTGACGCCGATTGAAAGTGCGGCCCTGAACGCCACAAGGGTGTTCTCGGGAGCCAGACCGCGCGCGCCGCGGTGACCCTGCAGGTCCATCGCTGCGGCCGGCGACGCCAGAGCGGCCAGAAATGCGAATACCCAAGAAGATTGCGCTTTTGGCGAAAGATACTTGGATTTCACGTACGCCTTTCTGGTTTGATCGTATTCAATTCGAACCGTACCTCGCCACGCTCGGTGATCCCGCGTTCCTCCAGCCGTCGCCTGCCTCAGCACACCTGTTACCTGCATCTAGCAATCACACACTTTTGACGATCTTCAGCAACTCGCGAAACTCTGGCACATTGGCCCGCTTCAGCCACTCGAACATCACCATTTCGGTGCTGACTATCTGGACGTTGTTCATCCGCAGGCGTTCGACGGCAGCGATGTGATCCGAGCCACGGCGGGAACCGGTAGCGTCGTGCACGAAAAAACACCGATAGCCGTGATCAGCCAACCCGAGCGCGGCCTGCATCGCGCACACGTGCGCTTCCATCCCGGCAATTACGACCTGCTTGCGCCCGAGCGCGTCGAAGTGGTCGGTCATGCCGGGTTCATCGGTGCAACAGAAATGCGTCTTTGCCAGTGTCTCGCCCGAATGCGTCAGGACGGCGATATCGGGCATCGAAGCACCGATTCGATCGGGGCAATGTTCAGTGACCCGAATTGGAATTTCTAGAAGGCGTGCTGACTGCATCAGCGCTGCGCACTTCGCTACGACCTGCTTTCCTCCTTCGACATGCGGCGCGAGTTGCGACTGCACATCGACAACCAGAAGAAACGACTGTTCGGATCGCAGTCGCACTGAATTCCTAGTTCGCCGTTCCTGTCTTACGCAGCTCCAGCACCGGCCTCGAAGAGGATTGCGGCAGCGGCACGACCGGCGGCGCCGACGGCGCCTGGCAACCTTCGATGCAACAACGACCCGGCTGCCGGTTGCGCGTGATCTTGCGCACATCGTCGGTCAACACGCCGCGCTCGAGCAGTCGCTCGACCAGATCAACCTTGTTGCCCAGCGGATAGTTGCGCCAGATTTCCATCTTCATGGCGTCCGGCGAGCCGCCACCATGCATCGAAATCACCGAATACCAGCCAGCCTGATACGACGCCGTCAGATCTTCGACAAAGCGTGCAACTTCGATCCGCTTTTCATATGGGATGTCGGAGCGTGCGGTTAACAGTTCCGAAAGGCGGCCGGCTGTGGCCGGATTGTGGTCTTCCTCAGGCCCTGGCAAAGTCACGATCAGGCCGCCCGATACCTGATGCGCTAGCCGATGCATGTCGTAGATCTGGGTGGCCATCAGCAGCTTGCCGATGTTGCCGAACACCGCATCGGGCATGGCGACGCCCGACGGATCATCGGAGCAATAAACAGACGCCGCGATACCGCACGCGTAAAACCCTTCAACGATCTTGATGAGATCAACCATGGCCTCACGCAGGCCGTGCGCATGATCGAGATCCGCGCCGTTGGCCTCGGTCATCAGTGCACCAGCGCCGATCAAAAGATCACCGAAGCCCGCACGCGCAGCGATGCAGGTCTGGCGGTGATGCGTCGCGTAGCTATAGGTCAGAAACCCGGAATGCTCCCATTCGCCGGCAAGGAACACGCGGTCCCACGGCACGAACACGCGCTCGAACATGGCGACCCCGGTCGATTGGCCATACCGCCCGCTGAACAGTGCTGCCTTTTCGCCGGGCCGGCCCGCCGGGCGCGCGACGATGGTCAAACCATCGACATCGAGCGGCACCGCGCAGCAGACCGCAAAGTCTGCATCGTCCTGCGTCATGTTGCGGCCGGGCATCACCAGCAACTCGTGCACGTACGGTGCCGCGGTGACGATGGCCTTGACCCCCGAAATCACAATGCCGTCGGCGCGCCGCTCGACGATGTGCACGTAGGTATCCGGGTTCGGCTGCTGATGCGGCCTCAGGGCGCGATCGCCCTTGCCGTCTGTCATCGCGATGCCAAGGCTGAGGTCTTGCGAGTAAACACGCTCGAGATACGCACCGAGCCGTGCCGAATAGTCGGTACGTTTGTCTTCATCGATGCGCTGCGTCGCCTGCCGCAGCGCGGCCAAACCGTCGCCACCGAGGTAGCGTTGCGCACATCCGGTTTCCTGGCACAGCAGCCGCACCGCTTCAAGCTTGTTCAGCAAATCCTGGCTCGTCGCCGGAATCGCATTCATGCGGTTGATCTCGTGCGAACCGGCACGAGCACGCATCACCGGCGCAAGCTGCTCGCGCAACGCGTAGTCGTAACTCAGGCCGATGGCGTTGACGCCGGGCGCCAGCGATGGCTCATCGGCCACGGATTCCACCGCATGCCCATCGACATACACACGCGGGCGCGAGCGGCGGAGCGACTCCCGATAGTCGTGCGATGACATCAGCATGGGCTACCTCTGGCGAATGAGCTGCTTATGACGATTATGCCGCCATACACTCGGGTGATGAACCGGTCCCCCGCTTCGCGCCTGATGCTGGTCGATGCCCTGCGCGGCCTGGCAGTGACGCAGATGATTGTCTTCCACTTCATCTACGACCTCAGTTACTTCGGTTGGCTCGATCTGGTGATGACGCGGGATCAGCCGTGGGTGGGATGGCGCACCGCGATCGTTACACAGTTCCTGCTGCTGGTCGGAGTCAGTCTGGTACTGCGCACA
>JBGTEW010000422.1:0-2375 GCA_041747615.1 Burkholderiaceae bacterium
ATGCCGCTGAGTCAAGTGGCGCAGGTCGGCCTGGGCGATGCGCGAACGATCACGATTCAGCCATGGGAAAAGAAAATGGTGCCCGTAGTCGAGAAAGCGATCCGGGATTCAGACCTCGGACTCAACCCCTCCACCAGTGGCGATGTCGTGCGGGTGCCGATGCCGCCGCTGACCGAGCAGCGGCGCAAGGAGCTGGTCAAGGTCGTCAAGCACGAAGGCGAAAACGCCAAGATCGCGGTGCGCAACCTGCGGCGCGACGCGAATCACCACGTCAAGGAGATGTTGAAGAACAAGGAAATCTCCGAGGACGACGATCGCCGCGCCGAAGATGCCATTCAGAAGCTGACCGACCGTTACGTGAACGAGATCGACAAGCTCGGTGCCGAAAAAGAAAAAGAAGTGATGACTGTCTGAGATTAGCCGAAGACTCGCCCGCCGTGCGTAAGCAACTCTTATCGAACCAGGCGCATCTGGAGCGTCGCGTACCGCGCCACGTCGCCATCATCATGGACGGCAACGGGCGGTGGGCGATTGCGCAGGGCAAACCGCGGGTGGCCGGGCATTCGCGCGGAGTCGACGCAGTGCGCACGGCACTGCAGGCATGCGGCGAGCGCGGCATCGAGTTTCTGACCCTGTTCGTCTTCAGCTCCGAGAACTGGCGGCGGCCTGCGGATGAAGTGTCGATGCTGATGAAGCTGTTCGTTTTCGCTTTGCAGCGCGAGATCGACAAGCTGCTCGAGCTCGGCGTGCGGCTGCGCGTGGTCGGCGACCGCGCGGCGTTCGATACCGAACTGCGGCGACTGATCAGCGATTCAGAACGGCGCACCGAGAGCAACACCCGCCTTAACCTGACGATCTGCGCCGACTATGGCGGCCGCTGGGATATCGCGCAGGCGGCAAGCCATGCCGCGAATGCTCAGCTGGACCGCGGCGCCGCTGCCGTCGCGCTGACTGAAGGCGAGATCGAGCCGTATCTGGCGCTGGCGTTCGCACCCGAGCCCGACCTTCTGATTCGCACCGGCGGCGAGAAGCGCATCAGCAACTTCCTGCTCTGGCAGATGGCGTACACGGAGTTCTATTTCTGCGACGTGCTGTGGCCGCAGTTCGACGCTGAAGAGCTCGACCGCGCGCTCGAGTGGTATGCAAGCCGGCAGCGTCGCTTCGGCATGACCGGTGAACAGCTCGGCGTAAGAACTTCGATTGCCGATGCAGCGTGAAGTCGGTATGCGAAGGCAGGCGTGTTGAAGCAGCGCGTTTTCACTGCGGTCATTTTGATCGCGGTGGCCCTCGGCACCATGCTGTGGTCGCCGACCGCATTCGCGGTGATGGCGACGACGATCTTGGGACTGGCCCTTGCGGAATGGCTGCAGCTGGCGGGCGCCACACGTGCGATGGCCATCGGCCTTGCGATGATCGTCTTCGTTCTTCTGCTGGCGCTGGCCATCGGCGCGCGAGATCTCATCGGTCTCGTCGTGCTGCCCTTCAGCGCAGCGGCCTCGATCGTCTGGCTGGTCATTTCTGCGGCGCTGGTGCAGCCCGGCGTAATGGCGCTCAAGTTGCCGCGTGCCGCCGGCGTGGCGCTGGCGATCACGCTGGTGCTTGCCGCGTGGCTGGCGATGATGTCGCTGCTGTCTGAGGGCGTGATCATGTTGCTTTCGGTGCTGGTGATTGTCTGGACTGCGGACACGGTTGCGTACTTCGCAGGCCGCGCTTTCGGACGCCGCAAACTTGCACCGCATATCAGTCCGGGCAAGACGTGGGCGGGCGTCGTAGGCGCAGCGCTGGCAGTGATGCTGCTGGCACTGGTCGTCTGGCTGCTCGCTCCCGCCTCTCCGCTTTACTCAAACGATTTATTTGCCGCTGCGGGCGCTGCGATTGCACTCTTGCTGCTGGCGGTGCTGGTGGCGATGTCGGTGATGGGCGACCTGTTCGAGAGCCTGCTGAAGCGGCAGGCAGGGGTGAAGGACAGCGGCCAGATGCTGCCGGGGCATGGCGGCATACTCGATCGGGTCGATGCATTGGTGCCGGTTCTTCCGGCGGCAGTGGTCATCCACTGGCTGGTTCGTTGATCGGCCGATGAGGCGCATCACGATTCTTGGCGCCACCGGATCGATCGGCGCTAGCGCGCTCGACGTGATCGCGCGCCATCCCGACCGCTATCGCGTCTATGCAGTGACGGCTCAGTCGAGTGTCGAGGACCTTGCCCACATCGCGGCCAAGTTCTCGGCAGAGGTCGCCGTGATCGCGGAGCCCAAGCTGGAACCTGCCTTGCGCGACGCCTTGCAGTCCCGCAGCGGCACGGCCACTGCGCGGTCGGGGCGCCGTGCGCTCGACGAGGTTGCGCAGGCGCCGGAGTGCGACACGGTGCTGGCAGC
>JBGTEW010000423.1:0-10597 GCA_041747615.1 Burkholderiaceae bacterium
TCCGGAGTAAAAGAAATGACGTTGTCCCTGCGCGCGGCACGCTCGACAAACTTCTCGCGAAAGCGATGCTCGGGACTGTCGTAATAATGTTCGAAGTACCTGCGCATCAGCAGCGGCGACAACAGCTTTTCAGCAAACAGATCAATCATGTCGCCCGCTTCGTCGACCCAGAAAAAGCCGGCAGAGTCACTGGGGATGAGCTGCCGGAGCGCGCGCAGCAAGGCCGGCATGATCGTCGCTGCGTCGAGACCGAGTTGACAGAGTTGTCGGATCTCGACGAGCGCACTGGTTTGAGTCATGAATTCAGCTGGCGTCGAAAATTGTCATAAGACAGGGAGTGACATAGGCAGTCCAGTACTTAGCGACAAGGCACGCATCCGACCGAGCGCATTATGGGCGTCAACGTTGTGCAGATCAGCGGTGTTGCCTACTGTTGGCGACACGGACACAATCGGGTCCATCCTGCGGATCCTCGATGACTGAAGAACTTGCTGAACGTCCTGCACAGCTCGAATCGGAGCCGCGGCGGCACCTAACTGTCCTGTTTACCGACATCTCGGATTCCACTCGTCTGTCCAAATTGTTCGAGGCCGAGATTTATGCCGAACTTCAAGACGACATCCGCCTCGCGTTCAGAGACGTCGTCGTGCAACGCGGAGGAACAATCAATCAGTTCCAGGGCGATGGCCTACAGGCCTTGTTCGGAAATCCGCAAGCGACCGAACACGACGGTCGCCGCGCGGTGGAAGTGGCGCTGGAGATGCATGAACGGGTGCGCAGCCTGCGCTTAAAGTACTCGGTCTACGGTGCGCCGGATCTGAGCGTGCACTCTGGGATCCATTCGGGCTTAATTCTCACTCGTCAGGGCGATGAGATGGGCGCACGGTTCGAGCTTTTCGGAGACACTCCAGGCATCGCCAAGCACATAAGCGACGAGGCCGACCGCGACGAGATCCTCGTCAGCAAAGAAACGCTCGGTCCAGCCAGTCATTTTTTCCAGGCGAGCGATCGGCTAGTGACAGTGAAGGGCAGTGACAAGCCGCTAGCGACGTATCGAATTCTCGCAAGGACATCGCTGCGTACGCGATTTGAGGCTCACGCGCAGCAAGGACTGGTGCCGTTCGTTGGGCGCTCTTCCGAGTTGCATTGGCTCGAACAGGCATTCCAGCGCGTCGACGAGGGCCAGCCGAGATTCGTTGTCATCTCGGCGCCGGCCGGCGTCGGCAAGACGCGGCTCGCCGAGGAGTTCCTTCGGCGCTTCGCCGCATCGAATGTTTCAGTCTCCCGCGGCTATTGCGAAAGCGATCTGAGTGCCGAACCCCTGCAGCCGTGGCTGCAGATGCTGCGATCGCTCTTTCAACTGCCTTCGGGCACCGGCGCGGCCGCTGCAGCGCAGGCGATCGAAGTGAGGCTCATCGAGATCGACCCACGGCTGCTGGTTCACCGCGACGAGCTGCTGCAAGCCTTGTTCTTCAATGCTGATGCTGTCGGCGGGTCGGAAGCGCGGCGCAACACGCCCGATCAGACGGTGGCTGCTCTGCGCAACTTGTTTGCCGGGTTAGCACGCATCCGGCCGCAAATCCTTTTCATCGATGACTGGCAGTGGGCCGACGATGCAACGCGCCAGGTGGTCTTCGCCATTCGCGACCTGGGGGACCTCCCGATCCTATTGCTTGCGGCGACGCGGCCATTCGAGCTTGGCGACGCTCAGCTGACCGCTGCCGACGTCGTGGAACTCGGCCCGCTTACCGACCAAGAGGCGGACACGACGATCGAAAAATTGCTCCCAAGCGTGGATCCTTTCGTCGTTGGCGAGATCCGCCGCTACTCGGGCGGCAACCCGCTTTTCATTGAGGAACTGTGCCATTCGGCTTTAAGAGCCGGCCCGCGCGCCGGCCTCGATCCGGTGCAGGCCGGGTCGGCGTGGTTGCAAACGCTGATCGAGTCGCGCGTCGCGCGGTTGCCTCGTGAGCAGGGCGCGGTCCTCAGCGCCGCGGCGGTCATAGGCAACGTTGTTCCAGCATGGTTACTGGAGAGCGTGACCGGGTGCGACGAGCACCATTCGTTGGTGCGCGGCCTGGCGGATCAAGACCTTCTCTTCCCAGGTGACAGCCGCGGTACGTTGCGTTTCAAGCACGGCATCACGCGCGATGTCGTCTACGGTTCCGTCGGGCTGCAGCGGCGGCGGGCCATGCACCAGAGCATTGCCAAGCTGATCGGCGAGCGGGTCAAGCCAGGTGCTGAAGCCGAGGCTTGTGAAGCGCTCGCGTACCACCATGCCGGTGCTGCCGAGTTCGCTGAGGCCGCGAGGCATGCTGAGATTGCAGGCGACAAAGCCATGGCGACGTCGTCGCTTGACCGAGCCAGAACGCAGTACCGCGCCGCCATGAACATGCTAGACCGCCTGCCGCCCACGACGGAGCGTTACCAGATCTGGCGCTCGATCGTGCGCCGCCTCGGGATGGCGATTGTGTTCGATCCCTCGCGCGGCGACCTTGAAGTTTTCGGTCTCGCGGTCGCCCGAGCTCGCGACCAGCACGATATGGCTGGCGTGGCGTATGCCGAGTACTGGCTGGCGTACGTCAACTATGCCCTCGGGGAATCACGCGCCGCGGTCGACCATTGCGAACTCGCACTGCAGGCCGCGACCGGGCTGGGCGATGTGCGCCTCGTTGCACAGGTTCGTGCGACGCTCGGACAGGCGTTTGCTGCAGCGGGCGACTATGACCGTGCGCTAGAGCTTCTCGACGATGCCGTCAGAATCGCGCGCGACCGCCCTGCAGGGGCGCGGCCTTCACCTAGCATGGCCTACTCTCTCGCCTGCAAAGCCAGCATTCTGGGAGACCAAGGTCGGTTCGAAGAGGCACATGCCTGTTTCGACGAAGCTCTCGGCGCGCTGCCCGGCCTTGGGCACGAAGTCGAGGGCTCGGTGCTGTGCTGGCGCAGCGGCGTCAACCTCTGGCAAGGGCGCTGGGAGATGGCGCGCGAGGACGCCCGAGCGGCGGAGCGCGTCGCCGAGCGCGTGAAAAGCGTGTACCTGTTCGCGATGAGTCGCGGGCTCGGCGCATACGCCGAATGGAAGCTCGAACCGGAGCCCCGATCCCTGCAGGCTATGGCGGACTCGGCATCATGGCTCGCGTCGCGGGACAAGAACCTGTTCGTCTCGTTGACCCACGGTTGGTTGGCTGAAGCGATGGCCGCTGTTGGTCGGGTTGTCGAAGCTCGCGTTTACGCGGCGCACGCGCTTCGACGCGTCCGCAAAGGCGACTGGATCGGAGCGGCAATGGCATCGCGCGCGATGGCCCGGCTGGCCGTCGATCGGGGCGATTGGAAAGCAGCGGAGCGACACCTCCGGATGGCGGGGAACGTGGCACGAATCCGCGGGTCCGCGCATGAACACGCGTGCAATGCACTTTGTCGGGGCGAGATCACGCTCGCCCAGGGTTCACGCGAGATCGCAGCCGCTGGTCTTGATTTCGCGACCGCCGCGTTCGAACGCATGCAGATGGAATGGCACCTGTCAAAGGCCGTACGGCTGCGAAGGACGCTCTAGACCCGCCGGCTTAGGCGCAACGCCATCGGCGACATCGTCGGCCTCAGGTGAGCGGATTCCAGCAGCCCCGCCAGCGTTCCGAGCATTACGCCGATGGCCATCTTGTAACCGGGGCAGGCATGGGTCGCGGACGTCGCCTCATGGCGGTTTGGGTCATCGCGATTGCCGCCGAAGATCGGGTAGAGGTCGACCTCATCTTTGATCAAACATTCCTGCGTCGCTGACACGATGCTCACGACGATCCTGTCGCCCGGATTGACGTCGACCGGACCCAGGTTGTGTCGCAAGCGCGCGGTGCGCCAAGTAAGTTCCGGAACCGGACGCAGCAGCAGAGTGCGCTCCAATGGCGGCCGCAAAACGCTTTCGGCCTTTGCCAACGAATCGACGCCCTCATCGGCAAGATACGCGATCTGATGGTCCCACAGCGAACGGTCGCTGACCCACTCGTACAACGCACTGCGAAGATTGCCGTCGACCGTCGGCAGGAAGCCCATCATCACGCCGATCAGCGTGCTCGCCAGCCGCTCATTGTCATGGGGGATTGCATCGAACAGGGCTTGCGCCAGCGGTCCCTTCGGCGCCGTTTTCTTGTTCCGATGCGAATCGACGAATGCCCGCACGGCGGTGTTCAGCGCCTTGCCGTGCTGCTGCCCCGCCTTGGTCGCCTCCGGGCCCGGGTTGGGCTGGAACATATAACGCGACGGCGAATGAAAATGGCCAGGGCAGGTGGGCGGATCGCCCGGTCGCCAATGCCAATGCCAGCCGCCGGCCACCACGTCCCCACCGCCGGGCAGGCCAAACCACTCGTTACTAACAGCCGCCAGCACGTCGTCGATGATGTCCTTTACATCCACCGTGATCCCTTCATCAAGCGCGAGCGAGCCGACTAGTTTCGCCACGGCCGCCTGGGTGTGCTTGAACGCGGAGTCGAACGCTTCCTGCGTCGTGATTTTCTGAATTGCCTGATTCGGTGCAGTGGCCTGATCCCGATAAGCCTTTCCCCGGTCCATGCCCAGATAGATCTCGCCAAAGGACTCGCGCATGCGGTCGGCGTAGCCATCGGCCGTATAGACATTTCCGCCGTCGTCGAAGACCTGCATCACCAGTTTCTTGCTGCACACCAGTACGCCGTATGGAGTTCTCAGGGCGCCGCCATGCAGTTCCCGGACTGCCGTCCAGATCCATTGGCTGATGCCCGCCATGCGCGCGCCCACGTCCTCGAGCGCAATCTTCCATTGCGCCTTCGCCGCATCGAAGCCGAAAGCCTGCTCGACCAGCTTCAGCCGCCCGATGGCCACCGCGCCCTTCTGCGCCTCGACGGCACGCTGAATCTTGCGTTGATCATCCCTCTTGTTCTCGCTGTCGCCCTTGTTGTTCTTGTCGCCGTCTGGAAGACTGCCTTCGATCTTCGCCGCCTCCTGCGCAAGCTCCCGCAGTTCAGCGAGCGCCTTGATCGACGGCACGAAAGCGTACGTGCCCCATTCGAGCCGGACCACCGGATGGCCGGGTTCAAATTTCAGCCGCTCTTCTTTACCGTCGACCCCCTTGAATGCAAAAGTGCGCGGTTCATCGTCCTGAGGTACACCCAGAAATGGGTCGTGCAGCGCTGAATACGTTCGCTCGCCGCCGCTGTTGCCGCCGCTCAGCCACGACTGGATCACTTCGAACTGCTCGGCGATCGAAGCGTTGTACGCCATGAAGACAAGACCCCTGTCTTTATCTTTGGGGCGGTCCGAGTATTTCGGGCCATAGGACATGCCGCGTCGCATGATCCGTGGGGTCGCTATCAGGTCCGGACGCACGCTGCGCGGATTGGCTCGCCGAACGTGCGAGTGCAGCGGGCAATCAACTCCATCCGGGTCCCCGTCGTAGTTGAAATCGTTTCCGGAAGAAGACTGGATCAAGGCATTGCCGTCTACATCGCGCCCCATCAACCGGGCCTTCGCGCCGGCAGCTCCGAGCGAGCTTTGCTTTAGCACCTTATCGAGCGCTTCGACATCCTGCTTCAGCTTGCGGATCACCAGAAAGGTACTGTCATCCCACAGTCTTCCCTTCAGCGGCGGATCACCAAGCGAGTTTTCATAGCCGAGCAGCAGATCGCCAAGTACGACGTTGCCCGCTCCATTCTTCACAAAAGCTGCCTCCGGATCGGGCTGGCTGATGCCGTCGACAAAGTCGAAGTGGTCGCGCGTCAGGTCGCCCTGCTTCTCCACGAAGCGCTGCATGGCCTGCACCGACAGGATGCGCACGCCCTTGACGTCGAGCGCATCCTCGAAATCCTCGATTGTCTTGACGAGTGGGTGACCAGGATTTCCGACCAGGTCTATCCAAGCGGGCGCAGACTTCTGACGTAACGCGTAGTGCACGATCGCATGGACCGATGAAAGCTGAACACGGTCGGGCTTGCTCTTGTTGGTTTTCGCCCAGTTACGCTCGGGCAGCGGCCAGCATGTCGGATGGTTGTATCTCAGGTCGCCGAGGATCCCGGCACGGGCTGCCATGCCTTCGCGGAACTCGAACGGCAGTTGATCGAGCGTGCCATTCGGTACACCGGCGATCTGCAGGCCCTGAAATGTGAACGACAGGTTGACGAGCGGATCGGGCGCATTGTGCTGCGTACTCGCGCGGGTGATTCTCGGCTTTAGATAGTCAAGCAACGCAAGTGCGGCCGCTGCGTCTCTGAACTGAATCAGTAGCAAGCAACCGTGCGTGACGTTTTCATATTTCTTGATGATCCCGCCCTGGACCTTGCTGGGCTCCCACTTCACTGGCTTGATCTTCGGGAATTCGCGGCCAACGGCGCCGGCCAACCACATCATCGCGGCCCGCTCGGTCGGCGTGTACTGCGCCATCGACGGCTGCGTATCGCGCAGGAAGTCGCCCAGGTCTTTCAGTAGATTCAGCGCCGCGCGCAGCAGGCAAGCGCCATCGTCCGTATCCGGCGGATACATGTCGGTGAGTCGGTAGAGCGCGGTCAGCGCCGGCAGCGCTTGCTCGAGGAGCGTCTTGCCGGGCAATCCCGCCTGCGCTGCCGCTCCGCCGCGCTGCCGCTCGCTCTGGCGCAGGTAGTGCAGATCGTTCACCGTCAGCGAACTCGCGTTGTAGAAAAACTCGGTGCTGACCTGGGCCGACCGGACCCAGCCTGTGTACTCGGCGAAGCTGTGGTTGTGTGCGAGCAGATAACCTTCGCAATTGCAGAAGATCACATCCAGCAGCGGGCCTAGATCGCGCCAGATGCGACGCATATAGGATTCCCACCCTCCGTCAAAGGTGACGGCGAGCAACAACTGCCTTGGCTCCTGACCGACGATCGCAAGACGGAAAGAATGCAGCGACCGGATGCGGTCGATCGCATCAGCGATCAGTGGTGTGGGCTCTGCTTCCAGTGAAGACACGCGCAAAGTGTTCAGTGTTCTGGTCAGCAGGCTCAGCCGCGTTTCATAGCTGCGCGAATCCAGCGCCGGGATCAGGCCGCGCTTGATCGTTGCGACGAGCGTGAGGTCGCTGACGCCCAGCAGACTCTTGGATTTGGTCTGTACAGTGCTCTGCATGCCGGCGCTCCTTCTCCTCGTTTTTCCGTTAAAGCGGCGGGCGAATGCGCAAGGCCGGCCGCGGGTACGGTTTGTATGAACGCTTAACCGTTGACGCAGTCAGCGCGCGCTCGGCCTGCATCAGCACAGCCAGCAGAGCGTCGAGTTCCGCCGCTTGCGCGGCGAGGAGCTTCGGACTGTCGTAGGCCTTTCCGCCGTCCGCCTCTGTCTCGTCCGGCTCTTTCAACGGAGCCTCGTCGATCGCGCCTCGTATGTGCTCATGGAGCGGCTTGGCATAGCGGGTTTGAGCGGCCGACCAGCTGAATCCTTCCAAAATTTCTGCAAGACACTCGCGCAGAAGATTGAAGCGCACCCAGCGATGTTCATTCCAGCCGTCGGCCGTGCCGCCAATGCCTGAGGGCTTCGCAAAGCGGTCCAGAAGCTTGCGCGCAGCCTTGCCACCGCACTTAGCAAGGCGTCTGATCTGTTCACTGTTCATCCGGATGTTCAGACCTCCGATGCCAACGTCCAGGCCCACCCGCGCGACGCGATCGCGCACGCCGGGCAGGCGGGCCAGTGTTGCGTCGTTCCAGTCCTTGGTCGTCGAAAACAGTGCACCTACAAACCCGAACAGCCGGTCCCCGGTCGTGCGCCGATCTTCGAAGTCGTTCCAGCGGTCGTACATGCCACCACGATGGTCATGCGGCAGCGTGATCTTGTCGTCGCGATCCTCAAGAGGTTTGTTCTGAAGCATTCGAAGGAACCGCATAGCAGGTTTCTCGTCGCTGGCAGGTTTGTCGCTGCTGGCAGGTTTGTCCTTGTTTACGGGCAGGTCGTACAGCGAGATGCCGAACGTCGGCCAAGCGGGCAGCACACTGTCGAAAAAGTGAATCGGAAAGTTCGAGCACAGGCTGCCGTCAGAGAACAGGCAGCGCCGGAACACTTTCGGTTTTCTTTTGTCCTGATCATCGAGCACCCACAGCGGCACCGCAGTGAACAGCACCGGGAAGCTGACGCTCATGCGAGAGGCTACGATGATCGGCAGTTGGTCCTTCGGCAGCAGCCAAAGCGGTGCATCGTCTGCCTTAAGAGTGCGAGCTACTGTCTTGCGCCACGGCAAAAACCAGGGCGCCGCGCGACGCTTGGGTTCGATAATCTTTTCCTCGCCGATATGCTGCTTCGAGTGATCCTTCATGTGATTGACCACCGCCTCGGGGAACAGGCGACGCATCTCACTCGGCCGAAAGTAAAGCGGCGCTTCGTCTTCTCCCTGCGGCAATACGTAGGGCCGCGCATGCGTCACGTTGGCGGTGAACATCTGCAAGCCGATCGACTTGTTCTTCGGAATGCTGAAGTTCCCCAGCGTATCGCGCGCAGCGCCAGGCGCCGAGGCAAGGTCGGCGAACGTTAAGGGGGGTCCACCGCTGCGGCCTGCGATTTCCTGGATCAGCTCGTGCAGCCACTCGGTCAGCGTGCGGTGCTTGACGTCTGGCAGCCGCGCCATCCCGTTGCACATCCCGTAGTCACTCTCGACGATGCAGGCGACGTCGCCCCAAAATGCAAATCCCGCGGCCACGACGGCAGCGATGAGCGACGCGCAAACATAGGCAATGACACCTTGCGGGCCCCAGTAATTTGACAGCCACGCCACTAGCGCCGAGGCGACCACGATGGCGCCGAAAATGGGAAACGCGTACGCGTCGAGCAACCCTTCGGCCACTCGCATTTTCTTGTTGTCAGGCTGCGCGATGCCGGGCACCAGCGCGTTGAACAGGCGCTCGTTGCGCGGTTCCGGCTGGAACAGCCAAGCGAGCTTGGTCCGGCCGTCCACTTCGTCGGCAACCTCAGACGTGCGTTCGAGCAGGATGCGAAATCCGTCCGATGAACCGTGACGGCGCCGGAACTCGGCGGCCGCAGCCAGCGCCGCGGAGCCTGCACCGGATGAAGACCCACCGATGCTGTTGAAGCGGTAAGTAGTGGCGAGCGCGAAGATCGCTGCCGGATAGGCGATCGCACTGGTGACGCCCCCGGTAAGGATCAGATCGCAATAGCGATCCCGCGGCGCCCGATCGTCGAAACCAGGTAGCGGATCGCCATTGGACATTTAATCCTCCCTTTAGGCCAATTGAAAATCGGTCTTCACGCTGGCTCGCTGCGTCAGCTGACGCCAGAGCTCCGGCATTGCAGCCGCTTCGCGCTTCATCATGATCCAGGCTGGCTGCTCGGACGCGCCGGATTTGAGAGCGAGGCTCGTCTCCACCAGCGCGCGGTCGGTAGTCGAGTCCACGACAAACACGCAGCGGCCAACTGCGCCCAACGCCTTCAGCTGTTTGAGTTCAAAGACGCAGCCCGCATTGGCCTTGGTGAATCCACGCAAATCCATCAGCTCCACGCGCGCGCGTTCGACTAGCGAGCGAAGCGCGGGCCGCCACGTGTTGTCAAAACAAAAGAACTCGCCGACACGAAAGCGTCCGTCGGGATCGACGCCGGCGTCGAGCGCGTGCAGCCGACTAGCTAGATCGGTGGCACCGGAGACGTAGCGCGACTCAATCTCGCCGCGCACGAAGGCGAGCGCCTCGTCAACATCAACCGAACGCAATGCGAGGTCGGCACCGGCAATCATCGCCACTGGCCCTTCGAAGCGCCAGCGTTCGGCGACTCGGTCGAACAGGCGTTCAGTGCGCTTCTGGAAGCCGAAGACTCGAAGCAGCAACATCGTCGGCCCGCCGGCTCGTGAGCCGAGCCCGGCTGAGCGCAGGCCTACGCGCACTGTGACCCAGTAGATCGCAAACGCGGCGCCACTTACAGAGAGCGCCATGGCAGCACCGTCGCTCCATTGCGAAACAAGATGACTGGCGACGATGATCGCCCACCACGCGTCAACCACCAGTTGCACGTTGCTGAATCCGTGCTTCTCGTACCGGCGCTCAAGATGTAGCGACAACCACCACGCGAGAAGGCCGACCGGAACGCTCAGCAACAGGAATAGCAAAGCCGGCCCTGTAAACGCTCCGATATTCATCACCAGCCACATCAGCATCGGATTCGCTGTGGACATGTCCTCCACATTCGCCATCTGCCAGCGGGTGTAGCCGAGCAGCAGAAAGCTCAGCAGCAGCGCCATGACCAGAATGATGGGCAGGACGTTGCGCACACGACGCCGCCCGGTGATGTAAACGAGCGCGAGCGGCGGTATTGCGTTGAGTAGAAACAGACCGGAGGCTTGCCAGGCATTGGCTCCCAAACCCGCCATCGACGGGTTGCCGGACAACAATCTGACTATCGCGGGAAGCGCGGTGGCCGACAACACCACGAGCAGCCATACAGCGATCAGCGACCAGATGGTTGAGCGCCGGCTCACGGCAAGCAGGGCACAGAGCAAGACAATGGAGGGAGCCCAGATCGTCATCCAGTTGGCGAGCAGACCGGGCCACGACTCCGCGCCGGACTCTTCGATGATTTTCCAGGTGAGCGGCAGCGCAAGCACCAGTGCCGACAGGCCGAAGGCCGCGCC
>JBGTEW010000424.1:0-2376 GCA_041747615.1 Burkholderiaceae bacterium
GCGCGCTGCAGGCCGTAGTTGAGCCGAATGACTGCGGGCCGCGTTTCCCAGTAAGCGCGCGCCAGATCTTCGACTTCTGCAGCCGTGATCGCGCAGATCGATGCCACCCGCTGCGGATCGAATTGCCCTGCACGCGCGGCCAGTGCATCGAATCCCAGCGTGTAGTGCTCGATATAGTCGTGATCGAGCCAGCCTTCGCGCATCAGCACGTGCATGATGCCGAGCGCCAGCGCCGCATCGGTACCCGGCATCGGCGCGATATGTTGATGGCACTTTTCCGCCGTCAACGACCGATACGGGTCGATTGCGATCAGCTTCGCGCCGCGCCGCCTGGCTTCCTGCGCACGGCTCCACAGATGAAGGTTGGAACCGATCGCGTTGCATCCCCAGAAGATGATCAGCTTGCTGTTCTGAAACTGCTCGATGTCGGTGCCGGCCTTGATGCCGAGCGTGTACGCCCACGCTTCGCCGCCGGCCGTCGCGCAGATCGTGCGATCGAGAAAGCTTGCGCCGAGCTTGTGGAAAAAGCGCGCCGCCATGCCTTCGCCCTGCACCAGACCCATGGTGCCGGCGTAGCTGTACGGCACGATGCGCTGCGGATCACGCGCCGCGATGCCCGCCAGGCGTGCAGCGATGTCGCGCAGCGCTTCTTCCCACGACACGCGCTTGAATGCACCCTCGCCCTTGGCGCCGACGCGCTTTAACGGATGCAGCACGCGGTCCGCGTGGTAGGTGCGCTCGAGATAACGCGAGACCTTCGTACACAACGTGCCGGCCGTGGTTGGATGCGTCGGATCGCCAGCCACGCTGACAGCAACCCTGCGGCCCTGCTCCTCGCGCACGGTGACCAGCATCGCGCAAGTATCCGGACAGTCGTGCGGGCATGCCGCGCGCACGACGGTTTCAGCGGTGTTCATTTGAAGGCCAGCGGCACTTCGACAGTACCAGCGCAATTGCCAGAAACACGGACGCCAGCGCCAGGTGACACGAGGCGCATCAAGGCTCGATCCGGGCAGTCATCGGTTCGGACACGATCCGCTCGAAAAATGCCTCGCAGGCCGCGACCTGTTCGTAGCTGATGTACTCATCTGGCTTGTGTGCCTGATCGATGCTGCCGGGGCCGATCACGACCGTGGGAATGCCGGCCTGCGAAAACATGCTGGCCTCGGTGGCGAAACCTACCGCGCCGGGGTTTAGATGCGTGGTCCCTGCAACCTGCTGCGCCCAGCGAACGAGCGGGTGATCGGAAGCGATACCGAACGCCGGCAGATCCATACCGACCTCCAACGCGATGCCGGCGTCGTTCGCAACGCGACGCATTTCCGGCACCAACTCGCGCTCGGCAAATTTAACGATGGTCCGCGTCAGCTCGTCGGTCGACGTTGCCGGCAGATTTCGCATCTCGAAGATAAACTCGCAATCGCGCGGAACAACATTGACAGCGATGCCGCCCTTGATCAGCCCCGTTTGCAACGTCGTGTACGGCACCGCAAAGCGCGCATCGCGCGGCTCGTCGCGCGACAGCCGATCAGCGGTTTGACGAACGAAGGCCACCAGCTTCGCTGCAAACTCGATCGCGTTGACGCCGTCGGGCGTCAGCGACGAATGCGCCTCGCGCCCGCGCACACGGCAACAGATATCGCGCTTGCCCTTGTGCGCAACGATCGCACGCATGTCGGTCGGCTCTCCAATGATGCAACCCGCAGGGCGAATCCCGCGCTCCGCGAGGTCGGCCAGCAGGTCGCGCACGCCGAAGAACGTCGTTTCCTCGTCGTACGTCAGCGACAAATGCAGCGGCATCTCTTCCTGCGCGGCAAGAAACTTTGGCACCGCGGCTAGCGCGATAGCGATGAACCCTTTCATGTCTGCGGTGCCGCGCCCATGAATGCGAGCATCGCGGTGATCAGCGCGGAACGGATCGCTCGACCAATCCTGACCGTCGACCGGCACGGTGTCGGTGTGGCCCGATATCACGAGTCCACCCGTTTTGATCCGGTCCGGTTCGGCCGACAGAGTTGCAAACAGGTTGGCCTTGTTGCGCGCCGCGTCGTAGATAAGGTTCGCCCGCACGCCGAACCGAGCGAGCTCATCGCGCGCATATTCGATCAGGCCGAGATTAGAGTCGCGGCTGACCGTGGGAAATCCGATCAGCCGGTCGATCATCGCCAGCGATGCGGCCGAAGGCGAAAGAGCGGCGGGCGGCGATAGGTCAGCGAGCTTGTTCATCGGCTCATTCTAGTGGACTGTAACGCTTGTTTCGGGAGTAATTCTTCTTGCTGAGTCGAAGTACTTCCATTTGACAGGTTTGGGTTGTTGGTTATAGCGACGGATGTATCGCATGAGTTTGCGTTTGAGGTCAGGCACGGAAGTGAAGAT
>JBGTEW010000425.1:0-6556 GCA_041747615.1 Burkholderiaceae bacterium
AGCTCGTCAGCGCCAGCGCTGCCGCGTGCAGCAGCGAGCGGCGGGCGACGTTCATTCGGCCCTCGCCTCCGCCGTTTCGGCGCGTTTGCGCGCCGCCGGTTCGGGACCAGGTAACAGCTTCGCGGTCAGTATCGGAAGGGGATTGATCGCGCTGCCGGCGCGCCGATAGATCGCGCTCACGCCGGGACCCCGTGCCCAGAGCCGGGAATAAGTACATGCCGGATCGATAGCGTTGCACCGCGGCAAAACCGGCATCATCACCGGCCCGATTCACTGGAATTCGTCGTGCTTCGATTGCTCTTTTCATTGGTCGCGCTGTGTTCGTCCGCCGCCATCGCGCAGCCTCTGCTGACGCCGGCCGAACTGGCGGGACGCCTGAACGATCCGCGCCTGCGCATCGTTGATATCCGCGACGGTCGGATCAACGGCAAGAGCCCCTATCAGATCGGTCATATCGCCGGCGCGCAGCACGCCCCGTACGCAAAATGGCGCGGGCCGGCAGACAATCCCGGCAAACTGCCCACAACCGATCAGCTGACCGCGCTGGTGCGCACGCTCGGCATCGATCAGACCACCGCTGCGGTCGTCGTCTACGAAGGCGCGAACTCGACCGACTTTGGCGCCGCGGCACGGGTGTACTGGACCTTGAAAGCTGCCGGCGTGCCTCAGCTTTCCGTGCTCAATGGCGGCATGACGGCCTGGCG
Organism: Burkholderiaceae bacterium; assembly: GCA_041747615.1. Classification (GTDB taxonomy): domain Bacteria; phylum Pseudomonadota; class Gammaproteobacteria; order Burkholderiales; family Burkholderiaceae_F; genus JACCZX01. Next base: position 705 of record JBGTEW010000425.1, read on the forward strand.
CGCAGCCGGTTTGCCGGAAGTAACCAACGCCCCCACGCAAGCGCCATCCAGCTTCACGGTGAAACTGAATCCTCGGCTGATCGCGACGCGCGACGAAGTCGCGCAAGTGGTCCGCAATGACTCCGCCCGATTGCTCGACGCGCGGCCGGCGGCGTTCTTCGACGGCGAAGTGCGGCATCCGGCCGCGAAGGCGCCCGGCACGATCGTCGGCGCGGCCAATCTCGATCACGACGTCTGGTTCACGAAACAGGGAACACTGTTGCCGCCTGACGAGATCAAGCGGGTCGCACAGCAAGCTCGAGTGCAAACGGATCTGCCAACCATTTCGTTCTGCAACACCGGTCACTGGGCGTCCACCAACTGGTTTGTTCTTTCGGAGCTGCTTGGACAAGACGACGTCAAGCTGTATCCCGAGTCAGTCGTGGAATGGTCGAACGCCGGACTGGCGATGCAGAACGTTCCGGGACGGCTGCAGCAATTCTGGTTGCAGCTGAAGCTGGCCAGCAGCGCGCCATGAAGCGGCTTTGATGGCGGCCTCACTGCCCACGATAGCGGGAGACGGTCCTGCCCCGGTCCGTGACCAAGCGGCACCGGTGCAGCGGGCTGCCAGCTCGCCGCTGATCGTCGGCGCCGTTGTTGCGTGGCTGGCAATCACGTGGCTGGTTGGGCTGCGACAGGGGTTTCTGTTCCTGGTCGGCATCGGCTTCGGGGCGGTGCTGGCCGCTGTTTCGTTCGGTTTCACGACCGGCTGGCGCGTTTGGATCCGGGACCGAGATCCGACCGGCTTTCTGGCGCAGCTGTTGGCGATCGGCCTCGCGATGCTGGTATCGATCCCTCTGATCGCCGCAAATCCGGAGTTGAGCGGCGCGATTGCGCCATTGTCGGTGAGTCTTGTGATCGGCGCCTTCATCTTCGGCGCCGCGATGCAGCTTGCCGATGGGTGCGGCTCCGGCACGCTGTACAAGGCAGGATTGGGCAACGGCTTCAGCCTGGCGGTGCTGCCGGGGTTTATCGCCGGCAGCTTCCTCGGTGCCGCGCATCTCGATCGGTGGCTTGCGCTCGGCAGCTTGCCGCCGGTCTCTTTACCCGAACATCTGGGTGCCGGCGCCGCGATTGTTGCCCAGCTCGCCGTCCTGGGCGCGCTTGCGGTCTGGTTGTGGCGAAAGCGGCAACGCACCGATACTCGCTGGCGGGGGCGCGCGATTTATGTCGGAGCCGTTCTGCTGGCGGCGTTCGGAGTCCTCAATCTGATCATCGCCGGTCAGCCATGGGGCATCGTCTATGGCCTCGGCTTATGGGGCGCCAAGATCGCCACATGGTTCGGCGCGGATCTGGCTGCCAACGCCTACTGGGGCCGCGAAGTTCAGCAGGTACACATCGAATCGTCGCTGCTGACCGATGTCACTTCGGTCACCAATCTAGGTTTGTTGATCGGGGCCCTGATCGCTGCGAATCTGCGAGGTTCAGCCCGTCCCGCCACTCAGGCGAACGGCAAGCAGTGGCTGACCGCGATCGTCACCGGCCTCGTGCTCGGCTATTCGGCGCGGCTGGCGTTCGGATGCAACGTCGGCGCCTACTTCGCAGGCATCTCGACCGGCAGCCTGCATGGCTGGGTTTGGTTCGCCGCGGCGTTCGCGGGTTCGTTTGTCGGCATCCCGCTACGCGAGCGGCTCGGTTTCAGGTCATGAAGCTGGCCATTACTCGAACCAGCTTTTTTGCGGCAACCTTCTGGATCGCCGGACTCGCGTTTATCGCTATCGACTGGTCGCGCGCAACGCCGCATGACCGGTTCGCCGAACCGCCACCGTGGCAGTTGGGCCAGGAAAAGACCGACGGCGCAGCGCATTGCGCAGCGCCGCTGAACCTCGGGCAGCGCTAAATAGACGTTGGCGTCTCCGCCGGAAGAAAGCCTTCGATTGACAGGTAGCGTTCGCCGGTGTCGTAGTTGAAGCTCAGCACGCGCGCACTGCTTTTCAGCTCCGGAAGCTTTTTGGCAACTGCCGCCAGTGATGCGCCCGATGAAATCCCGACCAGCACGCCTTCCTCGCGCGCAGCCCGCCGCGCCATCTCCCGCGCCTCTTCCGCCTCGACCAGAATCACGCCGTCGAGCAATTCGGTCTTCAGATTCGTTGGAATGAAGCCGGCGCCGATGCCCTGAATCGGATGCGGCGACGGCTTGCCGCCCGAGATTACCGGCGATGCCGAAGGCTCGACCGCGAACACGTTCAACTGCGGCCACTTGGGTTTCAGCACCTGCGCGATCGCGGTGATGTGACCGCCGGTGCCGACGCCGGTGATGACTGCATCGAAGCCTTCCGGAAAATCGCGCAGCACCTCCTGCGCAGTGGTGCGCACGTGTACGTCGATATTCGCAGGGTTGTCGAACTGCTGTGGCATCCACGCGCCCTTGGTTTCTGCAACGAGCTGTTTCGCCCGTTCGATCGCGCCCGGCATTCCCTTTTCGCGCGGCGTCAGCTCGAATCGCGCGCCGTATGCCAGCATCAGCCGGCGCCGCTCGACCGACATGCTGTCGGGCATCACCAGAACCAGCGGGTAGCCCTTGACCGCGGCAACCATCGCGAGCCCGATGCCGGTGTTTCCCGAAGTCGGCTCGATGATCGTGCCGCCGCGCGTCAGCTGACCATCGGCCTCTGCCGCCTCAATCATCGACAGCGCGATACGGTCCTTGATCGACCCGCCGGGATTGGCGCGCTCGGACTTGACCCAGACCTCGGCTTCCGGGGAGATGTTTCGGAACAGCCGGTTGATGCGGATCGTCGGCGTGTTGCCGATCGTTTCGAGAATGTTCTGAGCACGCATCAGGTATCGATCAGCAATGGACGTGCCGCACGTTAAGCTGGACGCCATGAACTTGTCGATCAATCATGCAGATATTCGCGACGCAGCGGCGCGACTGAGTGGAATTGCGCACCGGACACCGGTGGCGACCTCGCGCACCGCAAACGAGCGCACGGGTGCACAGCTGTTTTTCAAATGCGAGAACCTGCAGCGGATGGGCGCATTCAAGTTCCGCGGCGCATACAACGCACTGTCGCAATTACCGCCGGAGCAGCGCCGCGCGGGTGTGGTCGCATTCTCGTCCGGCAATCACGCACAGGCGGTCGCATTGTCGGCACGCTTGCTTGAAATGCCGGCCACGATCGTGATGCCCACCGATGCGCCGCAGATGAAGATCGACGCAACGTGCGGCTACGGTGCCACGGTGCAGCTATACGACCGCTACACCGAAGACCGCGAGGCGATCAGCCGCCAGCTTGCCGACGAGCGCGGCATGGCATTGATTCCACCGTTCGACCATCCCCATGTGATGGCCGGCCAGGGCACCGCAGCGCTCGAATTGATCGACGAGGTCGGTGCACTCGACATCTTGCTCGTGTGTGTCGGCGGCGGCGGACTGATTTCGGGCTGCGCAGTCGCTGCCAGGCATGCGCTGCCGCAGTGCCGGGTGATCGGTGTCGAACCCGAGGCGGGCAACGACGTACAGCAGTCGCTACGCCGCGGCGAGATCGTCCACATCGACGTTCCCCAGACGATTGCCGATGGTGCGCAGACGCAGCACGCAGGCCGCCTTACCTTTCCGGTGATTCAGGCGCTGGTCGATGACGTGCTGACTGTCAGCGACCAGCAGCTCGTCTCGACCATGCGATTTTTTGCCGAGCGAATGAAAATGGTGGTCGAGCCAACCGGCTGTCTCGCCGCCGCCGCGGCACTCGAGCGCGTGCTCGATGTACGGGCCAAGAGAGTCGGCGTGATCCTGAGCGGAGGCAACATCGACCTGCAGCGCTATGCAGCGTTGCTGAGCGCTGCTCAGTGATCAGGTTGATCAGGTCAGCAGCCCCTGTTTCGTAGCAGCGCCAGAAATTCTGCACGCAGGTTCGCGTCCTTCAGGAACGATCCGCGCATCACGCTGCTGGTCATTGTCGAGTCGGAATCCTTGACGCCGCGCCAGCGCATGCAGAAGTGATCGGCTTCCATCACCAGCGCCAGGCCGTCCGGCTTCATTGCCTGCTGCAAGAGGTCGGCCAGATGCACGACCGCTTCTTCCTGAATCTGCGGGCGGCTCATCATCCAGTCAGTAAGCCGCACGTACTTGGACAATCCAATCAGGTTCGTGTGCTCATTCGGAAGCACCCCGATCCATAGCTTGCCGAGGATCGGACAAAGGTGATGCGAGCACGCACTACGCACCGTGATCGGGCCGACAATGATCAGTTCATTCAGCCGTTCGACGTTCGGAAACTCAGTCACGTGCGGCTTGGTCGCATAACGTCCGCGGAATACCTCGTTCAGATACATACGGGCGATTCGACGCGCGGTTCCGTGCGTGTTGTGATCGCCTTCGGTATCGATGACAAGGCTTTGCAGAACGCCAAGCAACTTCTGCTCGACTTCGTCCTGCAGCAACGGCAGTTCACCCGGCTCGATGTATTCTGCAATGCTGTCGTTTGCATGAAACCGCTGGTTCGCAGCCTGCAGGCGCGCACGGATCTTTTGCGATACAGGAACGGGCATCGAGATTTTTGCGCAGGTCGATTAAGCCGTTCGACTATATATGAACAGATGATGCCCATGCGGAGGTGCCATGTTTGAAACCACGATCGCGGGCAGCCTGCCGAAGCCGTCCTGGCTCGCTGAAACGGACAAGCTGTGGCCGCGCTGGAAGACTGAGGGCGTCGAGCTCGAACACGCCAAAAACGACGCGACGCTGCTGGCGATAAAGGCGCAGGAAGACGCCGGCATCGACATCGTGACCGACGGCGAACAGTCGCGCCAGCACTTCGTGCATGGCTTTCTTGAGGCCGTGGCAGGTATCGATTTCGAGCACAAAGTGAGAATGGGTATCCGCGACAACCGCTACGAGGCGATGGTGCCGCAGGTGGTGGGACCACTGCGCCTGCGCGCGCGTGTGCATCAGACCGAGGCATTACTGGCTCGTACGCATACGAAGCGAAAGCTGAAGTTCACACTGCCCGGCCCGATGACGATCGTTGATACCGTGGCTGATCGCCATTACGGCGACCGCCGCGCGTTGGCAATGGCGTTCGCTGATCTGCTGAACGAAGAGGCGCGCGCGCTGCAAGCCGATGGCGTCGATGTCGTGCAGTTCGATGAGCCCGCGTTCAATGTCTATCCGCGTGAAGTCAACGAGTGGGGCATTCCGGCACTCGAGCGGGCTGCGTCCGGACTGACCTGCACCACCGCCGTTCACATCTGCTACGGATACGGGATTGCAGCCAATATCGACTGGAAAAAGGGCCTGGGTGACGAGTGGCGGCAATACGAGCAGATCTTTCCCGCGCTCGCCAGGAGCTCGATCAAGCAGATTTCGCTCGAATGCGCCAACTCGCACGTACCGATGGAGTTGATCGGTCTGCTCGATGGCAAGGATGTGCTGGTCGGCGTCATCGATGTCGCGTCCGATTCAGTCGAAACGCCGGAGCAGGTCGCCGCCGTCATTGGGAAAGCCCTCGATTTCGTTCCCTGTGCCCGCTTGCTGCCTTGCACGAACTGCGGCATGGCTCCGATGAAGCGCGCAATCGCAATGGCCAAGCTGCAAGCCCTGGTACAGGGCTCGGAATTGGCCCGAAGTCGGTATACCTAATCGGTCGGACGGACGTTAATCAGGCATCACGCTTGCCTGCAATATTAACCGTACCGATTCCGGAGACCGATTATGAGAAAAATGGTGGCAGTAGTAGCAGCAGCGGCTTTTACCCTGAGCGCTTGCGAAACGATGACTGATCAGCAGCGACGTATGGGTACCGGCGCGGGCGCCGGTGCGGCAGCCGGCGCCGCCATCGGCGCGATAGGGAACGACAGCAACCGGGGCC
>JBGTEW010000426.1:0-1850 GCA_041747615.1 Burkholderiaceae bacterium
GCTCAATCTGCCGGCGGCTCGCCGCCAGCGCTCGCCCGAAGCGGCACGGTCGACCTGGACCTGGTTCAAGCATCTCGATGCACCGCTTGCGGTGCGGGCTCTGGTAGATGTGTGCCAGCTTCCCGTATCGGTACGACGGCCGCCGCGGCGCGATCAGCCGGTGGTTGTGCTGCGCGGTGAAGTCGAAGAGGTCACTGGTGTCGAAGTTGTTGTCGCCCAGCAGGTAGCCCGCTCCCTCCATGCGAGGGATAAGCCGCTTGGCGACGGTGCGCTCGTCGGCGTTGAGGGGCCAGATCTCAAAGACTTCGGGCATAAAACGCGCGATCCCCACACCGCGTGCAGCTTGTATCCGCGCTGCATCCCGCCGACGCCGCGTCCACTGGTCGCATCCGGATCGGTGCTGTGTCGCGCCACCGCCAGGGCCTTTCCGTCGATGCGCTTCACAAGATTCGCCAGCTCGGGTCCGCGCATGCGACTGCTCAACGCGGCCATGAACCGCTCGAACTCGGCTGTACGCGTCCGCCGGCTCATCGTCGGCTGCGAGGGCAACTCGCAAGGTCGCGCCTGCGGCCACCAGTTGCGCGGCTCGCATGCCCAGACGACCGGCCGGTCGTGAAGCACGGCCCAGAGATACGTACGGATGATCAAGCTGATATCATGCGAGTGCCGCCGCGAACTCCTGATCGCGCGGCTCACATCCGAGATTGCGGCCGAGAGTTCGGCCCAACGTTCGCGCTCCATCGCTGTTCTCCTTGTGGAAAGGGTTGCAAGAACAGCATGGGCGCGAACTCTTTATCGCGCAACTATTTATGTGCTTGGCGCATAACGTTCTGAAACCCCCGGCTACCTGTCACGCGCCCTGCGGGCGAGCAACTGCGCTCACGCCGCCAGGCGCTTCAACTCCTCGCGGGGGGCGGGTGCGACGGGAACGAGCTCGCGCTCGGGGCGCTCGTCGGGTAGGATGAACATCGGCTCCTGGCTGGGCGCCGGCAGGCAGAGGCGCACGGGCGGGGCGGGGAGGGCCAGGGGGCACCTTTGCCTTGGCCAGCGCGAGCTGCTCGGCGGAAAGCCTCTCTGCCCGATACGCCGCCAGCTCGGCCTTCCTCCGGCAGGCGGTACTGCCGGTAGTAGTCGGGGTTTCGTCTGCGGAAATCGGCCTGCCGCTGGGCGTTGGGTCATCACGCGGCCGCGCTGCCGCACGTGGAAGTTGTCCAGTTCGTCACACATGACCGCTCTGGATCGGCAGAGCGGCGCGGGCGCTTGAGGCGGAAGGGGGCAGGGGCGATAAAACCGCTCCCTCAGGCTGCCGGAACGAGGGTCTTGATCCTCGGCCCAGCGCCAATGACCAAGTGAGCACCCTGAGCGCGTAACGGAGGGCCCATACCGAGTAACGAAGCACGCCCTGCGCGTAACGAAGCACCTCGCGCGCGTAACGATCAGCCCCGTCCGTTACGCGCACGTCGTGCAACGTTACGCGCACGTGGTCCATCGTTACGCGCTCAGGGTGCAACGTTACGCGCTCAGGGTCCATCGTTACGCGCTCAGGGTGCAACCCACAGATCTTCACTGATCGACACAGATGTCAGAGGAATATGAGGTCGCGTGCCTGCAATGAGTGCGACGGTGTTGGCTCAACTCCTCTGGAACCGCCGGCCGAAGCTCACCAGCGCGCCAAGCGCCAGGAACGTGAACGCCATGCACACCGCCAGCAAACCCCAGGCGGCGCGCGTTTTCGGCACCAGCGCCGCCGCGGCGTCCTGGATCAGGTCCGCCACGGCACGCGCTGCGGCGGAGATCTGCTGCCAGGTCGGGCCCAGCCATCCAAAAAGCAGCGCCGCTAGGCCGATGCC
>JBGTEW010000427.1:0-1878 GCA_041747615.1 Burkholderiaceae bacterium
GCTCAATCTCGGGATCGCGACGGCGGTTCTCGCCTCGATCACCATCTTGATCGCGTCGTTTTACGCCTATCGGCTGGATAGCCTGAAGGCGCTCCTGGCGTACTCCACCATCGCTCAGCTCTCGTACATGATCCTGGGCGCCGCGCTCGTGACCCCCAGCGGCCTGACCGGTGGGATCATCCACATCACGAATCACGCCTTGGCCAAGATCACCCTTTTCTTCTGCGCCGGGTCCATCTACCTCGCGTCGCGCAAGACCAACATCTCCGAAATGAGCGGCATCGGTCGCCGCATGCCCTGGACCATGGCGGCCTTTCTGGTCGGGGCGCTCAGCACCGTCGGCGTTCCGGCGACGGCCGGCTTCATTACGAAGTGGTTCCTTTTCGTCGGCGCGTTCGAGGCCAAGCAATACCTGGTCTTGTTGGTCGTACTCGTCGGGACGCTTCTCAGCGCCGCTTTCTATTTCAAGGTCTTGCGCACTGCCTACTTCGTGCCGGAGGGAAAGGCCTCGTTGGGGGCTGCCAATGCAGCAGCCGTTTCAAATCCGCACGCAGCGCATCCGGAAGAGACACACCCGATCAAAGAGGTCTCCCTCCTGATTGTCATTCCCCTGCTTGTCACCGCCGTGCTCTCAATCGTCTTTGGGCTGTATCCCCAACCTCTGCTCGAACTGGCGCGCAAGGCTTTCTGAAAAAAAGGCCGCTCCCCGGCTTCAACTTCATTACGTGATCGACCCCAACATGAGGACGATCGGTAGGGGCACCAGCACCAGCGCCACCCCCACTGCGATGCGCACGATGATCGTCTTCTTGTCCAAGGGCGGGTTGTTTTCTGCCTTGCTCATCTCCTTGTTACAGGGTTCATTCATGCTCCTCGGCGGCAAGATCAAACAGGGAATCGTCGAAGCGCTCAACGCCAGCGGCACTAACACGCGCTCGACGACACGAGCGCAGCAGCAGTCGGCTTCATCGCGCCTGAAGATGACGTGACTTTGCCGGCTTTCGAAATGATGCTGTCGAGCATTTGAACGACCCGGCAAGCGACAATACTCGTAGGCGGTCGCGTCATCGGCGGCGGGATCGCGGCGTGGCGCGCGCCTTGAGTCCGCGCGGCCTGGCATGCGCCAGAATTTTGGCCTGACCGTGAGCGCACAGAAATTCCTCGAACGCCGTGGCGACCGTCGGCAGTTCGCGCGACGCCAGCCGGATCACGTACCAGTCGCGCTCGATCGGGTTGTTGCGCAGCGGCAGCAGCTTGACAAGTCCGGCGTTCAGCTCGAGCACACACGTATGCATCGAAAGAAATGCAACGCCGAAACCCGCGGCGCACATCTGCTTGATCGCTTCGTTGCTCGACAGTTCGGAGCCGATGCGCAGCGGCACCGCCGCGTCCTTGAACAGGCGCTCAACCGTGGCGCGGGTGCCCGAGCCGCGCTCGCGCACCAGCAGGTGCGCATCCGCCAGCATCGACAGGTCGAGCGCTCTCGACTTCATCAATGGATGCCTGGGCGCGGCGATAAACGCCATCGGATGCCGGGCGAACGCGGCCGATGCGGTTTTCAGCTCGGACGGCGGGCGCCCCATGATCGCGACATCGATTTCCTGACTGGCGAGCATGTGCACGATCGCATCTCGATTGCCGACCTGCAGCTTGACCTTCACTTTCGGGTTGTCGTTGACGAACGCGATCAGCAGGGGCGGCAGTAGATACTCGGCGGTGGTCACCGCGCCGACGCGCAGCGTTCCGGCGAATGCGCCCTGCAGCGTCGCCATTTCCTCGCCGGCTTCGCGCCACAGCGCAAGGATGCGGCCCGCGTAGCTTGCGAGCAGCTCACCCGCTTCGGTCAGCCGAACACCCCGGCCGGTGCGCCGCAGCAGC
>JBGTEW010000428.1:0-3586 GCA_041747615.1 Burkholderiaceae bacterium
CAGCGCATCGAGCAGGCCCAGCCCGATCACATGACGCGCCTGCTCCAGCGTCGGCACCGCAAGCTCAAGGTCCGCCGCCGCCCTCCGTATACAAGCGGCAATCTTTGTCGTCGAATCGACAACCGTGCCGTCCCAATCGAAAACGATCAGATCAAATCTGCGCATCGGCCGCCAACGCCTTCAAAAACTCCGTGCACTCGCCGGGCAGAGGCGCCTCGAGCGCCATCGGCCGGCTCGTCACCGGATGCCTGAAACGCACGACGCCGGCGTGCAGAAACATCCGCGCGAGTCTGGGAGCTTCGCTGCTGCGGGCGATTCGCCGGTTCAGCTCGAAATCACCATACTTGTCGTCGCCGACGATCGGAAATCCCAGGTGCGCCAGGTGCACCCGTATCTGGTGCGTCCGGCCGGTCTTCAGATCGGCGTCGAGCAGCGAGAATCCACCATACCGCCTGACCAGCGTGAAAACGGTATGCGATTGCATCCCCTCGGCGTCGACACTGACCCTGCGCTCCCCGTGGCGATTGATGTACTTCGTCAGCGGCAATCGAACATGCTGCCGATCGTTGACCCAGTCGCCGCTGACCAGCACGGCGTATCGCTTCTCGACGCTGCCTTCCCGCAGATCACCGTGCAGTTCGAGCAGGGCGCGGCGCGACTTCGCCAGCAGCAGGATGCCCGATGTTTCGCGATCGAGCCGGTGCACCAGTTCCAGGAACGGCTGATGAGGGCGCGCGGCGCGCACCCGCTCAATCAGGCCGTGGGCGACACCGCTGCCGCCGAGCGCTGCCAGCCCGGCAGGCTTGTCGATCGCCATCAAGTGTTCGTCTACGAACAGGATCGGCGGCATCGCGGAAGGCACCGCTGCCAACGGGAGCGGAGCGCGCTCAGCTAGCCGCAACGGAGGAATCCGCACCTGGTCGCCAGCCGTCAGCCGGTAGCCGACCGCGACCCTGCCCTTGTTCACCCTGACCTCGCCCTGGCGCACGATGCGGTATACGTGGCTCTTCGGCACGCCCTTGGCAATGCGGATCAGATAGTTGTCGAGCCGCTGACCCTCGGAATCCGGGCCAATCGTTCGATAGGAAGCACGATCGGCGGCGACGGCTTCCTGCTCCGGTCGGGGAACTGATCCGCCAAGCTCCGTTTTTTCGGTTTTACGCGCAGTGCCCATCTTGCCTATACTCGCGCGGTCGGGATGCTTCAGAACCCCGCACAGTGGAGATTGTAGCTTCGCTCATTTCCGCACAGGCGCCGCCGACGCTGTTGCGTCCCGGCATGTTGAGGGTGGCTTTACCACCTTCTGAATTCGCAGTCGCGCGACTGTTCGCAGCGGCTGCACCCGAACTGGGCTAAAGCCGGTTCCGCTGAAACGATTCGTTCGGACAGAATAACGAGACTAACGAACCAGATCCTGATCAGAGCTCGATGCAACCCGCCCTTCACGCGAAAACCCCCGACCCGCGCCCGTCAGGCGTCAGCCGGTGCGTGAGTGCGCGACGATCCAATGCACGCAGCGTAGCCGCCCACCGAAAGCGCGCGCTGCCGCTGGCCTCTGTTCCGGGAATCTGATCCCGGAGTCTCGCGTCCGCTTCGTTTCGGCACAACAACAGCGCCGGCATCTGGATTCAGGTGCGGAAGGCGCAGGGAGTGCTGATGAAACGAATGTTGTTCAACGCCACGCACGCAGAAGAGCTGCGGGTGGCGATCGTCGACGGCCAGCGGCTGGTCGACATCGATATCGAAACCGCCGGGCGCGAGCAGCGCAAGTCGAACATCTATAAAGGCGTCATTACCCGCGTCGAGCCCAGTCTCGAAGCCTGCTTCGTCGATTACGGCGAGGAACGCCACGGCTTCCTGCCGTTCAAGGAAGTCTCCAAAAGCTTCTTTCGCGACGGCGTCGATGTCCGCACCGCGCGCATCCAGGACGCGCTGAAGGAAGGTCAGGAACTGGTCGTCCAGATCGAGAAGGAAGAGCGCGGCAACAAGGGCGCTGCGTTGACCACGTTCGTCTCGCTGGCGGGCCGCTATCTGGTGCTGATGCCGAACAACCCGCGCGGCGGCGGCGTTTCACGCCGCATCGAAGGCGAGGACCGCCAGGAATTGCGCGACACGATGGACCAGCTCGATCTGCCGGCGGGGATGTCGATCATCGCCCGTACCGCCGGGATCGGTCGCACGAGCGAAGAGCTGCAGTGGGATTTGAACTACCTGATGAAGCTGTGGCATGCGATCGAAGGCGCCGGGCGTCCGCAGTTCGAGCTATTCATAACGGATGGCGACGGCAAGAAGACGACGACTTACGTTGACGGCCCGAACGGGCCCGACGGCCAGCGGCTGAAGCGTGCCAATCCGCCGCCGTTTCTGATCGTCGAAGAGTCGAACCTGGTGATTCGCGCGATCCGCGATTATTTTCATCCCGAGATCGGCGAAATACTGGTCGACACCGACGATATCTACGAACAGGCGCGCCAGTTCATGACGCACGTGATGCCGGACAACCTGCAGCGCGTCAAACGCTACAAGGACGACGTGCCACTGTTCTCGCGCTTTCAGATCGAACACCAGATCGAAACCGCGTACTCGCGCCAGGTGCCGCTGCCGTCGGGCGGATCGATCGTGGTCGATCACACCGAGGCGCTGGTCTCGGTCGATGTGAACTCGGCGCGCTCGACCAGGGGATCGGACATCGAGGAGACGGCCACGCGCACCAACCTGGAAGCGGCCGACGAGGTCGCACGCCAGTTGCGCCTGCGCGACCTTGGCGGGTTGATCGTGATCGATTTCATCGACATGGAAGATGCGAAGAATCAGCGCCAGGTCGAGAACCGCCTGAAGGACGCGCTGCACTACGACCGCGCGCGGGTCCAGATGGGAAAGATCTCGCGCTTCGGCCTGATGGAGCTTTCGCGCCAGCGCATTCGCCCGGCTCTGAACGAGGGCAGCCACGTAACCTGCCCGCGTTGCAATGGCGTCGGCGTGATCAGGGACACCGAAAGCTCGGCGCTGCACATTTTGCGCATCCTGCAGGAAGAAGCAATGAAGGAAGGGACGGCAGCAGTGCACGCACAGGTGCCGGTCGAGGTCGCCAGCTATCTGCTGAATGAAAAGCGCGCAGATATCGCGAAGATCGAAGCCCGTCTGCGTCTTTCGCTGGTGCTGATCCCGAACAAGTTCCTCGACACGCCGCACTACCACATCGAGCGGCTAAAGCACGATGACGCACGCCTCGACGTCGCGAAGTCGAGCTTTGAACGCGCGGCCGAGCTTTCACCCAGCACGGACACGCCGTACGCAGCTGGAAAATTCGGCGCCAAGCCCGACGACGAGCGTGCTCGCGTACGCCAGGAGGCGGTGGTCAAGGGCATCGTGCCCGAGACACCGGCACCCGTCGTCCCGCCACAGGCCGCCGCATCGCTGCCTCTGCCGCCACCTGGGCAAGAAGCGAAAGGGGGCCTGTGGGACCGAATCGTTGCATTCTTTACCGGCAGCGACGCGGCACAGTCGACGCCGATCATCGTGCCGCCCGCGCCGGTTCGGCCGAAAGCCGCCGTCACCGATGGCGGACGAGGTGAGCGCCGGCGCG
>JBGTEW010000429.1:0-7200 GCA_041747615.1 Burkholderiaceae bacterium
GGACCTGACGGCGCTTGAAGAGCGCCTTGGCTACACCTTCGTACAGCGCACGCTGATCGAACAAGCCGTCACGCACCGCAGTCACGGTGCCGTGCATAACGAGCGCATGGAGTTTCTCGGCGATGCAGTGCTGAACTGCGCGATCGCGCAGCTGTTGTTCGCGCGATGGGCACGGCTCAATGAAGGCGATTTGTCGCGGCTGCGTGCCAATCTGGTCAAACAATCGTCGCTGGCAGACATCGCCGAAAAGCTGGTGCTGTCCGATTTTATGCGGTTGGGCGAGGGCGAGATGAAGAGCGGTGGCTTTCGTCGGCCGTCGATTCTGGCCGACACGATGGAAGCGATCTTTGGCGCCATTTTCATCGATCAGGGCTTTGACGCTGCACGCGGCGTGATCGGCAAACTGTTTGAGCCGGTGCTCAAAACGGTCGATCCGAAGACGCTTGGCAAGGACAGCAAGACACTGCTGCAGGAGTATCTGCAGGGCAAGCGAATCGCGCTGCCGGTTTACACGGTCGTCGAGACGCGCGGCGCTGCGCATAACCAGGAATTCGAGGTCGAGTGCTCGATTCCGAAGCTCGAGATCAGCGTGCGCGGCAGCGGGCGCAGTCGGCGTGCGGCCGAACAAACCGCTGCCAAGCTCGCATTCGAAGCTGCACAGCACTCGATCGCCCAGCTGGGACGGCGCTCGCGCAAGCGGGCAGCCGCGGCGCCGGCAGAGGCGCCTGATCCTGCAAAGGCCGAATCGAAAACCGATACCAAGACCCCGGTGGACGACGCTGCGCATGCAGCAAGCTGAAGTGGCGGTGCCCGTGGCGGCCCGTCCGGTCGGCATGGTGGCGGTGATCGGGCGCCCGAATGTCGGCAAATCCACGCTGGTCAACGCGCTGGTCGGAGAGCGGGTCAGCATCACTTCACGCAAGCCGCAGACCACGCGTGATCGCGTGCTCGGCGTGCGCACCGATGACTTGGCGCAGTACATTTTTGTCGATACGCCCGGATTCCAGCGCCGGCATCGCACCGAGCTCAATCGCCGGATGAACAACACCGTCACCCGTGCGCTGGCCGATGTCGATGCGATCGTTCTCGTCATCGAGGCCGGCGGGTGGACCGCAGGTGACGAGCAGGTCCTGCAGTTGCTGCCGGCGCAGGCTGCCAACGTGCTGCTTGCGATCAACAAGTCCGATCTGCTGACCGAGCGCGAGAAGCTGCTGCCGCTGATGGCGGACTCGATGCAGCGCTATCCGTTCCGCGCGATCGTACCGGTCAGCGCCGAGAAGTCACGCCAGCTCGATGATCTGCTGAAGGAGATCCGGCCGCTGCTGCCGGACGGCATCCCGCTGTTCGATGCGGAGCAGTACACCGATCGCAGCGTGCGATTCATGGCGGCCGAATCGGTGCGGGAGAAAGCGTATCGATTGCTGGGCGACGAGCTGCCATACGGTATCGCGGTCGCCGTCGATCGCTGGGACGAGACTGAAGGCACGACGCGGATCGCCGCCACACTGATCGTCGAGCGCGACGCCCACCGGCCGATCGTGATCGGCAAGGAAGGTGCCAAGCTGCGCGAGATCTCGCGTCTTGCACGCGCAGATATCGAGCAGATGCTCGGCAAACCGGTCTTTCTCGAAGTGTGGGTACGCGTGAAGCGCGGCTGGAGCGACGACGCACGTGCGTTGAAGACCCTTGGCTATGACTGACACCGTCGAGTTGGCGGTCGAACCTGCTCTGGCTAGCACGAACAAGCGGCCGGCACGGCGCCGCGCCAGTGATTCGCGCATCGATCACCAGCCCGGTTTCGTGCTGCACTCATACCCGTGGCGCGAGACAAGTCTGATCGTCGAGACCTTCACACGCGAGTTCGGCCGGGTCGCCGTCGTCGCGCGCGGGGCCAAGCGGCCCACGTCCCAGTTTCGCGGGCTGCTGTCGCCGTTCAACCCGATCGCGCTGTCATGGACCGGCCGCAACGAGATCAAGACGCTGGTGCGCGTCGAGTGGCTCGGCGGCATGCAGCCGTTGCGTGGCGATTCGCTGCTGGCAGCGTTCTATGCGAACGAGCTGATGGTGCGGCTGCTGGCACGCGGCGACCCACATGCGCAGACATTCGGCAGTTACGTCGAGCTTCTGCAGTCACTGGCACGCGCGCAGCGACACGATTCCGCGCTGCGCACCTTCGAGCTGAATCTGCTGCAGGACATCGGCTATGCGATGCCGCTCGATCACTGCAGCGAGGGCGGTGCAATCGACGCATCGGCGCAGTATGCGTTTGCAGGAAGGCAGGCCGCGCGCAAGGTGGACGTCACCGTGGCGCGCTATGACGACACTTCCACCGTCAGCGGACGAACGCTGCTCGCGATGGCGGCACGCGACTTCGAGCATCCGCAGGTTGCGCTGGAGAGCAAGGCGTTGCTGCGGCAGGTCATCCGCTACCACCTGGACGGCAGGCCGCTGAACACGCGCCGCATCCTGCAGGACCTGAAGCAGCTATGAGGGCGCAGGCATGACTGCGCTGAGCGTCAATCTGAACAAGGTGGCGCTGCTCCGAAACACGCGTGCAAACGGAATACCAAGCGTGATGCACGCCGCTCGGATTGCACTCGAAGCAGGCGCCGACGGCATCACCGTGCATCCGCGCCCCGACGGCCGCCACGTACGAGCGCCTGACGTTGCCGAACTCGCTGCGCTGCTGCGCGACTGGCCGGCAGCGGAGTTCAACGTCGAAGGCAACCCCTTCCATGGCCTGATGGACTACGTGCAGCAGGTCCGTCCGCATCAGTGCACTTTCGTGCCGGACGAAACGGGTGCATTCACGTCCGATCACGGATGGGACCTGCCGGCGCAGATAGAGGCTTTGCGGCCGGCGATCGAGCAGGCCAAAGCCCTCGGCGTGCGCGTCAGCCTGTTCATGGATCCGCTTCCCGTCGCCATGGAGCACGCCGCTGCGGCTGGCGCGGACCGGGTCGAGCTGTATGCCGAACACTATGCCGTCGCTTTCGGAACGCCGGCGCAGGAAGAGACACTGGTGCGTTATATAGCCGCTGCGGAAGCGGCGTTACGTATCGGGCTCGGCGTCAACGCTGGGCACGACTTGAATCGTGAAAATTTGGCATCCTTCCTTAATTCTGTGCCGCATGTGTCCGAAGTATCGATCGGACACGCGCTGATCGCCGACGCAATCGAATTCGGCCTCGGCCCTGCCGTGCGGCTGTACCAAGCCGAGATTCGCAAGGCCGGGGCTGCCACCCGCATCCGATGATCTTCGGGATCGGCATCGACGTGATCGAAATGGACCGCATCCGCGCAACGCATGCGCGCTTCGGCGATCGGTTTGCCGAGCGAGTGCTCGGTGCGCGCGAACTGGAGCGCTACCGGACGCGTCGGCAACGTTCGGGAGCGCGCGGAATCGCATTTCTGGCGACGCGATTCGCCGCGAAGGAAGCGATTGCGAAGGCGCTCGGGCTCGGCATGCGCTCGCCGATGAAGTGGCACGCGGCCGAAATCCTGAACGATCCGAGCGGGCGACCGTTACCGGTCGTGTACGGCGATCTCAGGCGTTTCGTCGAGCGCCATCACCTGCGGCTGCACGTCTCGCTGTCCGACGAGCGATCGATCGCGGCGGCGTACGCGATCGCCGAAACGGTGGAGTGAGCATGCTCGGACCGGTTGGCGTCGGAGTGCCGGGCACTTCACTGAGCGCGGCTGATCGCGAGCGGCTCGCGCATCCTCTCGCCGGCCTGGTGATTCTGTTCAGCGCTAACTACGAGTCGCCCGAACAGCTTTCTCATCTATGCGCAGAAATCCATGCGCTGCGCGACCCGCCGCTATTGATCGCGGTCGACCATGAAGGCGGCCGCGTCCAACGCTTCAGGCACGGCTTCACGCGCCTGCCGCCGATGCGGCGGCTGGGCGAACTGTGGGATCGTGATGTGCTGCTTGCGTGCCGTGTCGCCGCGTCGCTCGGCTATGTGATGGCAGCAGAGCTGCGTGCGCACGGCGTCAACATGACCTTTGCGCCGGTGCTCGATATCGACTACGGGCGCAGCGCCGTGATCGGCGACCGCGCGCTTCACTCCGATCCGAGAGTCGTCAGCATGCTGGCGGCGTATCTGACGCATGGCATGCAGGTCGCGGGCATGGCCAACTGCGGCAAGCACTTCCCGGGGCACGGCTGGGCCGAGGCTGATTCGCATATCGCTCTGCCGATCGATACGCGTCCGCGCAACAGTATCTTGAACAGCGATGCTGCCCCGTATCGCTGGCTCGGCCCGTTGCTCGCCGGCGTGATGCCGGCGCACGTGGTCTTTCCAAGGGTCGATCAGCATCCCGCGGGCTTTTCGAAGAGCTGGATAACAGACGTACTGCGCAACGAGCTAGGATTCACCGGCGCCGTGTTCAGTGATGACCTGCTGATGGCTGGCGCGAGTGCAGCGGGGTACGTCACTGAGCGGGCGGACGCGGCCTTCGACGCCGGCTGCGACTTCGTTCTTGTCTGCAACGATATCGCCTCGATGGATCGGGTGCTCGGCGCCGTCAAGTGGAAGCGCGGAGCGCTGTTCGATGCGCGGCTGGCGCGAATGCAGCCGCGCGGCAAGGCGCTCGCGATGGCAGATCTTTGCGACACGGATCTGTATCGCAAATCGCGCCGCGACGTTGTTGAGTTGACCGAAGAGCATTAACCGATCATGCCCGTCCGCTGGACTCACATCACCCTTCCGGTCTCCGACATCGAAGGATATGTGAGGGACCCATTGAGCACGGAGGAATCCTCGGTCTAACCGTAATAGTCCGGGAACCGAGCGGGCATCTGGTCGAGTTCACGCACGGTCAGCCGCTGAAAGGTCTGTCATCTCGGGCGGATCGAGATGGCGCTCTCTGACGGATAATGCACAAGTATCGACATTGGAGTGGCTATGAAAGTCTATTCGGCGGTTATCGAGCGCGATCCGCAAACCGGATTTTTCGTTGGCTTTGTTCCGGGTTTTCCTGGGGCTCACTCCCAGGGTGAGACGCTCGATGAACTTAACCGCAACTTGCACGAAGTGATCACTATGCTATTGGAGGATGGCGATCCCGAACTCGAGTCGGAATTTGTGGGAGTGCAGAACGTCGCGATCGCGTAGACAGTGGGTAACGTGCCTGTACTAAAGGCGACAGAAGTCATCGCGATTCTTTCCAAGCTTGGATTTGCGGAAGTTCGGCAACGCGGATCGCATAAGCAGTTTCGCGACAGAGCCGGGCGGTCTACGACCGTGCCGTTTCATACGGGTCGCGACATCTCTCCAATCCTTCTTCGCCAGATCGCGAGAGACGTTGGCTTGACCGTAAGCGAGTTGCTCAAGCACCGATAGTTACGCTCCGCTGAGCCTACGCGCGCTCGATGTAACTCCCGTCGTCGGTATTCACGCGGATCTTCTCGCCGATGTTAACGAACGGCGGCACCTGCACGCTGATTCCGGTTTCGAGCGCGGCGGGCTTGAAACTTGTCGTGGCGGTCGAATTCTTGATGCCAGGCTCGGTGTCGACGACCTCCAGTATGACCGTCGTCGGCAGCTGAATTCCGATCGCTCGGCCATTGTGAAAGTTGATATCGACCTGCAGATTCGGTAGCAGGTAACCGGTCTGGCCTTCGAGAAACTCTGCGCTCAGCGACAGCTGCTCGTAGTTCTCGTTGTCCATGAACACGTAAGTATCGCCGTCCTGGTATGAATAGGTCATCGAACGGCGGTCGATGAACGGGCGCTCGACCCGGTCGTCGGTCGAAAGCCGCTCGTTGCGCTTCTGCCCGGTTTCGATGTCCTTGATTTCAATCTGCATGTAAGCGCCGCCGCGGCCGCCGACGTGCACGTGGTAGCTTTTCAGGACGCGCCAGACGCGCTTGTCGAGTTCGAGCAGGTTGCCGACGCGAATCTCGGTCGCAAGAATCTTGGCCATGGGAATCCTGGTTTAACTTGAAGGAACGGCAAACCTACAATCAGTCAGCCGATTGCATCCGATCAGCACGCTGATCCAAGGCCCGCGATTATAGGTGGGCAACGTACTCTTATCCGTGAACGCACCCACCGCCCCCTTTGATCCCAAACCGGCACTGGCCGGATTGCCGCATCTGCCGGGCGTGTATCGAATGATCGGCGCCGACGGTGTGGTGCTCTACGTTGGCAAGGCGCGCAATCTGCGCAAGCGCGTGTCGTCCTACTTCAACAAAACCCTCGGGCCGTGGACGGGGCATATGGTGTCGCGCATCGCGCGCATCGAAACGACCGTCACGCGTTCCGAAGCCGAGGCGCTGCTGCTCGAGAACACGCTGATCAAGTCGCTCGCGCCGCGCTACAACGTTGTCTTTCGCGACGATAAATCGTATCCGTACCTGAAGTTCACCTCGCATCGGTTTCCGCGTATTGCGTATTACCGTGGCGCAGTTGATCGGCGCGCGCAGTATTTCGGACCGTACCCGAATGCGTGGGCGGTCAAGGACAGCATTCAGCTGCTGCAGAAGGTCTTCCGGCTACGCACCTGCGAGGACACCGTGTTTGCCAACCGCTCGCGCCCCTGCCTGCTGCACCAGATACAGCGCTGCAGCGCCCCATGCGTCAAGCTGATCGAACCCGATGCCTATGCGCAGGACGTGGATCGCGCGGTGCGGTTTCTTCGCGGGCAGACCGACGACATCATGCGCGAGCTCGAGGATCGGATGCAGCACCTGTCGCGCGACCTGAAGTTCGAGCAGGCCGCTTCGGTGCGCGATCAGATCGGCGCGCTGGCGAAAGTGCTGCATCAGCAGGCGGTTGATACGACCGGGTCGGACGCCGACGCCGATGTGCTGGCAGTCGTCGCCGACGGCCCGCACGCGTGCGTCAACCTGGCGATGATTCGCGGTGGCCGCCATCTTGGCGACAAGGCGAACTTTCCGGCGCGCGGCGCCGAGGGAACCGAACCGGCTGAGATTCTCGAAGCCTTCATCTCGCAGCACTATCTGATGCAGCCGGTGCCTCCGACACTGATCGTCAACGCCGACGTCGATCTCGACGAGCTGTCGGCGATGTTGTCCGAAGCCAGCGGCCGCAAGGTGCAGCTGGTGCGCCACCCGCAGGAGCAGCGGCGCCGCTGGCTGGTGATGGCGGAGGCGAATGCGCGGCTCGCTCTGGCCCGGCGCCTGGCGGAAGAAGGTTCGCAAATCGCCCGCACGCGCGCGCTGATCGTTGC
>JBGTEW010000430.1:0-9639 GCA_041747615.1 Burkholderiaceae bacterium
AGCGTACACACGCTCAGGTGCAGCGCTGTCGGCTTTGAGCTTCTCAAAGCCATCGCAAGGTTCGAAGACAATGCTCGCTACGCGCGCGGCGCAGCGCACGAGCTCGGCGCGGCTCACCAGATCCATGCGACCGGTGCGCGCGATCTCGCTGCGCGCGCGCTCGAAGTCGCTGTCCGCCAGTCGCGTGTCGCCCTTTAGAAAAGCTGCGACGGCGTGGTCCATCGCTGTCTTGGCGTTCGCTTCCCAGTCAGGAACCGGCGGCCCGCTCGCACACGCCGCGATCAACACAACGCCCGTCAGCCGCGCGAGTGCGTTCCTCATGGCAGCTTCAACTTGGGATCGCGTGCGAATGGCCAGCGTCGATTGACCTCGTCGATCATTCGACTCACCTTGCGCAGACTCGTATCGACCTCGGCGCGCAACGCGGCCAGGTCTGTCGTCGCCTCGCGCGCGTTGCCCGCGGCAACCTGTGCGTCCTCGAGAATGCCATCGACTTTTTTCAAGCTACCGCGTGCGTCGGTCAGGGCGGCATTCAATTGCACGATCGCCGCGCGCGCCTCGGGCACCAGGCCCTCAGGGCCGAAGGCCTGGGCATCGGCCTTGGCGGCCAGGCCGTCGACTCGGGCGAGCAAGGCGTTGGTGCGGTCCAGTGCGGTGACCAGTTTCTTGGCATCGGCCTCGTTACCAAGCAGCGCACCCAGCGCGCCACCCGGCCCTTTCAGTTTCTCGGTAAGGTCGCGCACGTTCCCAAGGCTCATGGCGAGTGAAGAATCCTGCGCACTGAGCGCCCGCAGATTGCTGACGAGCTCGCGCACGTCGGCCACCAGGCGTGGAATCTCGGCTGTCGCATCGCCGACCAGCACCTTGCGCACCGCTCCATCCTGCAGCGGCGGATCCGACAGAATTCCGCTGTAAGCCTTCAGCGCAGTGTTGCCGAGCAGGCCACGCGTCAGAGTGAACACGCTCGATTCGCGCAGCCAGCGAGCATCGTCGCGCGGAACATCGATGATGATCCGCGCCACGCCGTCATCGGTCAGCTCGATGCCACGCACGCGGCCGATCGGAAATCCCGAGAACGTCAGGTCCATGCCGACCGTCACGCCTTCCGAGTCGTCGACCATCAGGATGAGTTGCTGCGATTCTTCGAAGGCACCGCGTGCGTACAGCAGGTAAACGACCGCGCCGGCGATCAGCGCGAAGAGCAGCACCAGCAGCAGGGCTGCCTTGAACTCGACGTTCGCAGCCGGAGGCGGAGCTGCTGACGGTTCTTCTTTCATCTGAAGGTTTATCTCAGTAGTAATTGCCAATCAATGACGCCACTTCGATCAGCAGGATCACCATGAAGAGCCGAATCAGGCTCTGCAGTTCCGAACTCGTTCGCGGCCGCGCGCGCGAGGGTTCGTAAAGAACCGACGCTACGGGAATCAGCGCGACCGCCAGCGAGAAGAAGAACGTCTTCAGCGCGAAGATCATCGACACTTCCGGGTTGAATATCTGCCCGAATGTGCGTGTGTAGCCTGCAAACGCACCGGTGGTAAAGCCGTACACCGACACGTACGCAAGGACGGCCGTCACCACGCCGCTGACCGCAGCGAGCATCAGCGCGGAAAACATGGCCGACGCCACACGCGGCAGCACCTCGCGCCGCAGCGGATCGATGCCCTTCTTTTCAAGCGCGTCGAACTCGCCGCGCGCGCGCATCTCGCCGATGTCAGCAGCGTTGGGCAGTGCGCAGCGCAGCGCGGCGAACAGGGCCGCGGTCAGGGGAATCAGCTCGAGCACCAGTACGCGGACGACCATTTCGAGTGCGTATTGCGACAGGCCGTAGCTGACGGCCGTCACGACCACGATGCGGATGATCACCAGGCTGATCAGCGACGACAGCACGATGAACGGAAGCAGAAGCGGCGCGGTGCCCAGGTAGATGTGCCGCGCCAGCGCCGATCGATTCGGGCCGACGTAGCTCGACGGCGAAAGCGCCAGCACCAGGATCATCGCCCCGAAATAAATCGTGTGCCACCAACCCGCGAACCACGTCAGGGTCGACCGGCCCCAACCCGGGACCGGGTCAGGTGACGAAAGAAGCGAAGCCATGGCGGGATAATAGGGCGCTGGGGTCAGGCTCACGTAATCTGACGTCGTCGCGGCAAACGGCGCGGGGCGCGCCGTCCTTAACCGAACCGACTCACGGACTCACTCTCGATATGGGCTTGCGCGACTGCCACAACTTCCATGATTTTCGAAAGTTGGCCATGCGGCACCTGCCGAGTCCGATTTTCAACTACATCGACGGCGCGGCAGACGACGAGGTCACTTATCGACGAAACACCGCCAGCTTCGAAGATTGCGATCTGGTGCCGAATGTTCTGCGCGGCGTAGAAGCGGTCGATCTGTCGGTGACCGTGATGGGCCAGAAGCTGGCGGTCCCGTTCTACTGCTCACCGACCGCACTGCAGCGGCTGTTTCACCATCAAGGCGAGCGCGCGGTTGCCGCCGCGGCCGCCAAAGTCGGCACGATGTTCGGCGTATCGTCGCTCGGCACCGTCAGTCTCGAAGAGCTGCGCAAAATGTACTCGACGCCGCAGGTGTACCAGTTCTACTTTCACAAGGATCGCGGACTGAATCGCGCAATGCTCGAGCGCGCAAAGGACGCCGGCGTCGACGTGATGATGCTGACGGTCGACAGCATCACTGGCGGCAATCGCGAGCGTGACCTGCGCACCGGATTTTCGATTCCATTCAAGCTGACGATGGGTGGAATGCTGCAGTTCGGACTGAAGCCGGCATGGGGCCTGAACTACGTCACGCACGAAAAGTTCAGGCTGCCGCAGCTCGACCAGCACGTCGACATGAGCGGCGGCGCGATGTCGATCGGCCGCTACTTCACCGAGATGCTGGACCCTTCGTTCAACTGGGACGACGTCGCAGAGATGGTTCGCTTCTGGAACGGGAAGTTCTGCCTGAAGGGCGTGATGTCGGTCGACGATGCGAAGCGCGCGGTGGACATCGGCTGCGCCGGGATCGTTCTCTCGAACCACGGCGGCCGGCAACTTGACGGCTCGCGAGCGCCGTTCGACCAGCTGGCGGAAATCGTCGACGCCGTCGGCGATCGCCTTGACGTAATGATGGACGGTGGCATCCAGCGCGGAACGCACGTGCTGAAGGCCCTTGCACTTGGCGCCAAAGCGGTCGGTCTCGGACGCTTCTACTTGTTCCCGCTGGCTGCCGCGGGCCAACCCGGAGTCGAGCGCGCGCTGGGCCTGATGCGTGCCGAGCTCGAACGCGGCATGAAGCTGATGGGATGCACGTCGGTCAGCGAGCTATCGCGCGATCATCTGCGGTTCAGGTAGCGTCACATCATCAATACCTTCACATCCGGATACCCCATCAGCTTCAGAATGAAATAGTTCGCCGCCGCTTCGCCGGGATCATCGGAGAAGCTGACCAGCTCGGCATATCTCGGAACGCCGGCCTTGACCAGAATCTTCCAGATCTCCTTCGCCGCCTTGGGTTTGCCGTTTGCATCGAGAAGCTCGGTGTACGGCACGTGAACCACTTTGCCGTCCGGCGTTTTGCCCGGAAGGTTCTTGCCCGAGGCAATGAAGACCTTCGGATAAAGCCCCTGCGTGCTCTTCGCATCCGTGATCAGCGCGTTGTTGCGAACTTCCGCTCGATAGGGCGTTGGCGAAACCGTTGCAGTCGCGTCCTTGGTCAGCGCCTGACCGAGCTCGAGCCACTTGTCGATTGAATCCACGTACACGGAGACACGCTTGTGCCCGAGGGACTGCAGCATCAGGAAGCCCAATGCCGAGTCCGGGTCGAGGCCAGCGTCCGAGATTAGTACCGCTTCATGAGATCCATTGATCCCAAATTTACCCAATAATTCAGCGAGCTTCTCGGGGTTCTTAATGTTGCTTCTGAAGACATCGCCCGACATGTTCAGGGCGAACGGCATGTGTCCTTGCGCGAACACATTGGCGGGGCGTACATCGATCATGCTGATGTTCGAGACGCCGTAGGACCGCATGACCTTTCCGCCCCAGGTCTTCAGCCAGTTTGTTTCGCGCATCAGGAACGGGGCATCGTAGGTCCAGAACGGAAGTCCTCTGTCGTCCTTAACCCATCCCAACACGGACTCCTGGAAGAGCCTGACCGAGGGGTAATCAAGAATGAACTTGAGCGCAAAGAACGGAACGCTGGCGGCGATTCCGCCGCCGCAATACGTCAGAACCTGCTGCTGCGGCCTGACGCCCAGATAGGTCAGCATCCGCTTGATTTCGTCGGCCGACTTGAAAGTCTTGTCGGCGTTAAAGAACTCGTCGCTCGGCAGCATGATGCCGTACGGAATATGTCCGGCGCCGTCGAAGAAGGCGGTTTCTCCGAAGTGCCAGCTGGCGTCCAGGGCCTCCACCAGAGCGTTGTTCGCCGGGTCGCCGCTGGCGGTCAGGAACTCGGGCAGCCTGACTCTCGCGTACTCATTGATCGTCGTGATTCGGAAAGAGCCCTTCTGCGGTGCTGCCGTCGGCTCCTTGGTGACTGCTCCTCCGGCTGCCTGCCATTTAGAGAGCCCGCCGTCCAGAACCAGGAGGTCTTTCGCAGGAAACCCGTGGTAGTAGAGGTCGTAGAAAAGCTTGGTGGCCATGAAAGTGCCACCCTGGTCGTAAATGACGATCTTCTTTCCGGGGCTGACTCCAAAAGACTGGAACAACTGCTGCATCTGGGCGACCGGAAGCTGCTGGCCACCGTAGCTGAAGACGTTGACATTGATCGCGCCCGGAATGTGCTGGGCCTTGTACAGCTGCGGGAACGACGCATCGAGCAGGAGAAGATCGCTCCGACTCAGGTTCTGCTGGAGCCAGTCCACGCCGACCAGGTTGCCCTTGACTGCATCGGCGGCGCTCGACGGCTGCGTCAGCAGCATGCAGCCTGCGAGGAGCATGAAACCGAAAAACCTTGATGCCTTCACGATGTGTTCCCCCGGAGCCCTTAAGCCTGCAAAGTATGCTGCACACGGCACCCGCGGCCACTGGATTGCGACAGGCGGCGAATCATCGTGATCCAGCTGCAACCGGAGGCGACGGGCGACGCGCTCAGGACGCAGCGCCCAAATGGCCAACGCACCAGCTAGTCGCTACTATTTCGCTGATAGGTCCTACGCAACCCGTATCACGCTGCCGCCCGTTAGTTGCATCAGATCGTCGAAGTGAAGACTGAACACCGCATTGGGCGTTCCGGCAGCCGCCCATATCTCATCGAAGCTTCGCAAGTCTTCATCGATGAGGATGAGCACCGGTTCAGAGTGCCCGATCGGCGGTACGCCGCCGATGGCGAAGCCCGTGCGGTGGCGAACGAAATCTGCATCCGCGCGTTCGATCGTTTCACCCAGATGTGTCGCGATAGCAGACTCACTCACACGGTTCGTTCCGCTGGTGATGACGAGCACGGGTCGATCGCTGATGGAGGATCGAAACACCAACGACTTGGCGATCTGCCCCACTGTGCAGCCGATCGCTGCCGCAGCCTCGGCAGCAGAGCGAGTCGATGCCTCAAACTCCATCACCTCGAAGCGCGGGCCGAGCACACGCTGGACTCGAAGCGCAGTGCGATGCGTGGCTGGTTTCATGCGGATAATTTTCCGATAACCTGAAAGTAAGCCAGCGACCGCGCCCATAAGAAAACGGAGCCGACCATGAAAACGTATCGCATCGCGACCATTCCCGGGGACGGAATCGGCAAGGAAGTCATTCCTGCCGGTCAGAAAGTCATGGAAGCCCTAACCGCCACGAGCAAGGCCTTCCGCTTCGAGTTTGAAAGCTTTGACTGGGGCGCCGACTTCTATCGAAAGCACGGCGTCATGATGCCGGACGATGGCCTGGATGCGTTGCGCGGCAAGGATGCAATCCTGTTCGGATCCGCTGGCGACCCGCACGTTCCCGATCACATCACGCTGTGGGGCCTGCGCCTGAAGATCTGCCAGGGCTTCGACCAATACGCCAACGTGCGCCCGACTCGCATCCTGCCCGGCATCGACAGCCCGCTCAAGCGTTGCAAGACCGGGGATCTCGACTGGGTCATCGTGCGTGAAAACTCCGAAGGCGAGTACGCCGGCGTCGGTGGTCGCGTGCACCAGGGCCATCCAATAGAGGCGGCCACCGACGTGTCGATGATGACGCGCGCGGGTGTAGAACGCATCATGCGCTTCGCCTTCAAGCTGGCGCAGAGCCGGCCGCGCAAGCTGCTGACTGTGATCACCAAAAGCAATGCTCAGCGTCACGCGATGGTGATGTGGGATGAGATCGCCCTTCAGATCTCCAAGGAGTTCCCGGATGTCACCTGGGACAAAGAGCTCGTGGATGCTTCGACTGCGCGCATGATCAACCGCCCCGCCTCACTCGATACGATCGTCGCCACCAATCTGCACGCCGACATCCTGAGCGATTTGGCGGCGGCGCTGGCCGGCAGCCTCGGTATCGCGCCCACCGGAAACATCGATCCCGAACGCCGCTACCCGTCGATGTTCGAGCCGATTCACGGCTCGGCCTTCGACATCATGGGCAAGGGTCTGGCGAATCCGGTGGGCACTTTCTGGTCGGTTGTGTTGCTGCTGCAGCACCTGGGCGAGTTCGACGCCGCCGCGCAGATCATGCAAGCCATCGAGCAAGTCACCGCCAATCCTGCGCTTCTTACCGGCGACCTCGGCGGCAAAGCCACTACGGCCATGGTCACTGACGCAGTTTGCGGCTTGCTAGCAGCTGGTTCGCAACGCAAAGTCGCCTGACCAAGCAAGTGCAGCGCCCTTCCTGCAACTACGCGGCTGCAACGAGTCAAGCGTTCCGCGTAGCCCGCGAGAGTCGAGCGCAGTTATTCGACGCGGCTTTCGTCGTCACTTTGATGCGGCGTGAACGGTGGCCAGTCTCTAGTGGCGTCGCCAAACACGAGGTACAGCGCTATCGCGAATGAGAAGAGCACCGTGAGCCAGTCAAAAGTGTCCATTTGTTCCCTCCCAATCAAGCTCAATTTTGTGAGGTGAACACGCTGACGGGAAGTCATCCAGCCGGCTTCCGCTATTCGGTCGATATGATCCGAAGCGTGATGGCGATTGACATCACAACTGGCGATCGCGGCTACGTTTTGGAGCAGAATCGCGCTGCCAAAAAAAACACCTTATGAAGGTCGCTCTCGTCACATCATCGATGCCGCTGGCACCGTGGCAGAACGGAATCACTCGGGCGTTCTCCGAAGCGGGCCTTGCTGCCGAGGTGGTTCCGTGGGAGAGAACAGCCATCGGCGCGCGCTATGCGCTGGTGTGGCTGCCGCCAGCGGAGCTGTTCGAGGTCGAGCACGATGTTGAGGTCGTGTTCAACCTCGGTGCCGGAGTCGACCGGCTGCTTGCCAACGCGGTCGTGCCGGAACGGCTGCCAATCGTGCGCCTGGTCGATGCTGGCATGGCGGTGCGAATGGCCGAGTACGTGTGCTTTGCAATCGCACGCGTGACGCGCGGACTCGAACGCTTTGGGCCCGGCGGATTGCGCAACTGGAATGCATCGCGGCCGCGCGGCAAACCGCCGACGGTGGGTGTGCTTGGCGCCGGCGCGATCGGCGGCAAGATCGCCGAAGCGGCCGCACTGTTCGGCTATCCGGTGCGCGTGTGGTCGCGCACGCCACGGACGTTCGCGGGCATGGAGTCTTTCGCGGGACTTGAACGGCTCGATGCTTTCCTTGCGGGATCGAGCTTTCTCGTCAACGCCCTGCCGCTCACGCGTGACACCGAAAGTCTGCTCGACCGGGCGCGATTGTCAGAGCTTCCGGTCGGAGCACACGTGATCAACGTCGGGCGCGGCGCGACGATCGTCGACGCCGATTTGCTCGCTCTGCTCAGCGACGGCCATCTTGGTGGCGCCACCCTCGACGTGTTCCGCGAGGAGCCGCTTCCCGACGACCACCCGTATTGGTCGCACCCGCAGGTGATCGTGACGCCGCATTTGTCGGGGCCGACCCCGGTTGCTCCGGCCGCGACGCAGATCGCCGATGCGATCGCGCAACTCGAGCGCGGTCTACCAGTCAGCTCGCTGCCCGGTTACGTCGACCGAACACGTGGGTATTGAGCGCACGACTACTTCGGCGCAGCTAGATGGGCACGCTGACAACCATGCGCGTCCTGTAGGCGACCAAATATAGCTCTAGGCTCTCTGCTTGCTACGGTGTCTGTGGAGTCCCCGTCGACGGCTACTTCGTTCAGTTCGGCGACGGCTGAACATCCGAATGAAGGCGCACAGACTCCGGTGGACAAAATCCTCACACGCGGAGAAATGGTCGTCGAGCGCAAGCTCGTAGATTTATCAGAGATCGCCAACGATGCGACGGAAGCAGTCGCGCTTGATCCGGCCTGTAAGCATCGGTTGGAACTTGACCTTGGCCGCCCAGGCATTGCTCGTGGAAGGCGATGCCCATCGCCTGTCACAGCTGCTGACCAACCTTTTAACCAACGCCTGTAAGAACACCCCCGCCGGCGGTCATATCACCGTTACTACCCGGTATGCCGGCGCATACGCAGAAGTCGTAGTGAAGGACAACGGGCGTGGTATCGAGCGAGCTGCGTTGCAGCAGATTTTCGACATGTTCGTGCAACGGAGCCCGGTTATCGAACGAGTCGGTGGCGGTTTGGGGGTCGGTCTCGCGTTGTCACGCAAGATTGCGGAGATGCACGGAGGAGCGCTGGTGGCTGAAAGTGACGGCCCGGATAAGGGGAGCGTATTCACGCTCCGCGTGCCTCGGTCGACGCAGGTGAATGTTGCACCGCCAAGTATCATGCCGCTGGCACCGCCTCCGGCAATCTTGCGGGTTTTGATTGTCGACGACAATGCCGACGCAGCAGCGACACTGAACATGCTGATGAATTCGCTGGGACATGAAACGTGCGTGGTTGACAGCGGAATCGAAGCACTGCAGAGCGTGCAAGCATTTGAGCCAAACGTAGTCCTGCTTGATATCGGCCTGCCAGGTATCGATGGCTATGAGGTTGCGCGCCGGCTCCGTGCGATGAAACCCGATCAGCCGATGAGAATTGTGGCTGTGACGGGCTGGGGACAGGAAGCAGACAAGCAGAAATCGCGTGAAGCGGGAATCGACGTGCATTTGGTGAAGCCGGTCGATGCTGCCGAGTTGATGACTGCTTTAGCTGGGGGTGCAACGTTGCATTGAGAAGCGTGCTTCTAACGTAAGGCAAGCAAGCGTAGATGAGGCTTTCCGAATTCATTGCTTTCGATATGGAAGGCATTCTTGCGGATTGGGAAGCATTCGCAGCCACTCAGTTGCCAGGCGCAGCAGGCATGAAACCGCTGGAGCTGCGAGACCACGCTCAGAAAATTCTCGAAGCCGTGGCGAAGGACATTAGTCTTCCGCAAACACAACACGAACAAACTGAAAAGTCCAAGGGCCAGGCGATCCCGCTGATGAATGCCGCGGAGACCGCCGCGCAGACTCATGCCGTCCTGCGTGCGCAGGACGGCATTGACATCGCGCAGATGACGGCCGAGTATCGCGCCCTGCGGGCGAGCGTGCTGCGCCGCTGGGTCAATGCGTGCGGGCCAGCCCGTACGGATCTGCAGGACATGATTCGCTTCAACGAGGCGATCGATC
>JBGTEW010000431.1:0-6062 GCA_041747615.1 Burkholderiaceae bacterium
GGCCAGGGACCGGCCAGCGATTTCCTGAGAACGGTGTCCAATCAGCGCATCGAGTTGGTCGAAGAGTCGGCCGAGCAGTAGTGATACCGACCAACAAGCACCCGTACGTCGTGGTCGAAGGCCCAATCGGTGCCGGCAAGACCTCGCTGGCGACTCGGCTCGCGCAGCGGTATTCGGCGCAGCCGTTGCTCGAGCAGCCTGAAGCCAATCCCTTTCTGGAGCGCTTTTACCGGCATCAGGCGCGTTATGCGCTGCCGACGCAGCTGTTCTTTCTGTTTCAGCGCGTACAGCAGCTACGCGACCTGACCCAGCTCGACCTGTTTCGATCGTCTGTGATCGCCGACTTTCTGCTCGAAAAGGATCCGCTGTTCGCCCGGCTGACGCTGGCCGACGACGAGCTGAAGCTGTATGAGCAGATCTTCGCGCAGCTCAAGCCGCAGGCACCGCTGCCTGATCTGGTGATTTACTTGCAGGCGCCTGCCGACATGCTCGTCGAACGGGTGCTGCGGCGCGGGAACCCGATCGAAGCCGGAATCTCGGAAGCGTATCTGCGCGCGCTGTCCGACAGCTATACGCGATTTTTTCATCAGTACGATGGCGCACCGGTGCTGATCGTCAACACCGAGTATTTGAACCCGATCGAGCGCGACGAGGATTTCGAACTTCTGTTGACCCGCATCGACAGGATGCGGGGCCGGCGCGAATACTTCAATCTGGCCGCATGAGCGTTCATCCATCTGAGGCGTCTGCTTCCAAGCCGGTCACGCTGCTGCAGCTGGCCGACATGCGTTCGCGCAACGAGCCGATCGCAATGCTGACCTGCTACGACGCCAGCTTTGCGCGACTGCTTGACAGCTGCGGCGTCGATTGTGTGCTGGTCGGCGATTCGCTCGGCATGGTCATCCAAGGCCATACATCGACCCTTCCGGTGACCATCGAAGACGTCGAGTATCACGTCCGCGCCGTCGCGCGCAGCACGCAGCGCGCGTGGTTGATTGCCGACATGCCGTTCGGCAGTTACCAAGGCATGCCAGCGTCGGCGTTTGACAACGCCGTGCGTCTGATGCAGGCCGGCGCTCAAATGGTCAAGGTCGAAGGCGGAGCCTGGCTGGTACCGACGATTGAGTTCCTTGTCGCGCGTGGCGTGCCGGTGTGCGCACATCTGGGACTGACGCCGCAATCGGTGCACGCGCTGGGTGGCTATCGCATCCAGGGCAAGACCGACGCGGCGGCGGATCAATTGCTGCGCGATGCGTTGGCGCTGCAAACGGCCGGCGCTTCGATGTTGGTACTCGAACTGATTCCCGCCGCGCTCGCCGATCGCGTGACGCGCGAGCTGCAGATTGTGACGATCGGCATCGGCGCCGGCGCCGGCTGCTCGGGGCAGGTGCTGGTGCTGCACGACATGCTCGACGTATTCCCTGGCAAAAAACCACGGTTCGTGCGCAACTTCATGGCCGGTGCGCCGGACATCGCCACCGCCGTACGCACGTATGTGCGGGCGGTGAGAGAGCGGACCTTCCCCGCGGCGGAACATTCGTACTGATGAAAGTTGTTCGCACGATAGAGGAACTGCGCGACCAGCTGCGCGGCCAAAATCGGGCCGCGTTCGTACCGACCATGGGCAATCTGCACGCGGCACACCTGGCGTTGATGGCAATGGCGCACCAGCACGGCGATCCGGTGGTGGCGTCGATCTTCGTCAATCGGCTGCAGTTTGGACCGAACGAGGATTTCGACCAGTACCCCCGCACTTTGCAGGACGACATCGACAAGCTGCAGCAGCAGAATCGCGTCTACGTGCTGTTCGCGCCGGACGAAAACGAGTTGTATCCGGAGCCGCAGAATTACAGGGTTAGCCCACCATCCGACCTGGGCGACATTCTCGAAGGTGAATTCCGACCCGGCTTTTTCGTCGGCGTCACGACTGTGGTGCTGAAACTGCTGTCTTGCGTGCAACCGAAGGTCGCGGTATTTGGCAAAAAGGACTACCAGCAGCTGATGATCGTACGCAACATGTGCCGGCAGTTCGCACTGCCGACCGACATCATTCCGCACGAAACGGTGCGCGATGCGGACGGGCTTGCGCTGTCGTCGCGCAACCGGTTTCTGTCGGCGACGGAACGTAAAGAGGCTCCGCGTCTGTACGGAGTGCTCAACCAGGTGCGGGATCGCATGCTTGGCGACCAGACGAGTATCGATGCGGTTGAGCAGGACGCCCAGCGCGAACTCGCGTCCGCCGGCTGGAAGGTCGACTACATCGCGCTGCGTCGCCGACGCGACCTTCGCAAGCCGACTTCCGAAGAAGTTACGGCCCGCGAACCGCTTGTGGTGCTTGCCGCAGCGAAGCTTGGAACGACTCGGCTGATCGACAACCTCGAGATCTGACTGACGTTGCCCGGCTTCGGCGATAATCCGCCCCCTAGTTCAATGCCGGGCTGGCGGAACTGGTAGACGCGCCGGACTCAAAATCCGGTTCTGGTAACAGAGTGTGGGTTCGATTCCCTCGCCCGGCACCATGCAAATCGACACTGAATTCACTCTCGCCGACTTCGATTTCGACTTGCCCGGCGAGCTGATCGCGCAACATCCAGTGGTGGATCGTGCCGCGAGCAGGATGTTGCTCGTGACGCGCGATGCCTTGGTGGATCATTGCTTCCGCGATATCGAGCAGCTTCTGCATCCCGGTGACTTGCTCGTATTCAACGACACTAAAGTGATCAACGCGCGCCTGCTCGGTCGCAAACCCAGCGGCGGCAAGGTGGAGGCACTGATCGAGCGCGTGCTGGAGCCGACGCTTGCGCTGGCGCTGATCCGCACGAGCCACGCGCCGCCGCCAGGCACGCGACTGATCTTCGGCGAGGCGCATGCCACCGTCGAAGGCCGGCAAGATACCTTCTTCATGTTGCGCTTCGACGGCGAGGTCCTCGCCGCCCTGGAGAAGCACGGCCGTGTGCCATTGCCGCCCTACATTGCCCATGCGCCGGATGCCACCGACCAGAGCCGCTACCAGACCGTTTACGCGGCCAGGCCCGGTGCGGTTGCCGCACCCACCGCCGGGCTTCATTTCACCGAAGAAGTTCTGACCCGGTTGCGCGAACGCGGTGTCGAACTGGCTTATCTGACATTGCACGTCGGCACCGGCACGTTTCAGCCGGTGCGGGTCGCGCGGATCGCCGAGCACCGAATGCACGCGGAGCGCTACGAGATTTCCCCCGCGACTGCAAACGCAATCAACGATGCGCGCGCAGCGGGGCGCCGCGTGATCGCAGTCGGCACGACCAGCCTGCGGGCGATCGAATCTGCGGCCGCTCGCACCGGTGAGATGCGCGCCCACACGGCCGAGACCGCGCTGTTCATCACGCCGGGGTATCGATTTCGGATCGTCGACCTGCTGCTGACCAACTTTCATCTGCCGAGGTCGACGCTGCTGATGCTCGTATCGGCGTTCGCCGGTGTCGAGCGAATTCGCGCGGCCTACCGGCACGCGATCGGGCAGCGCTACCGCTTCTTCAGCTACGGCGATGCGATGCTGCTGGAGCGTGAGCAATGAGTCTCACGTTCGAAGTGACAGCCCATGAAGGCCCGGCGCGAGCGGGCCGGCTGACGCTCGAACACGGCACGGTTGAAACGCCGTTGTTCATGCCGGTCGGCACCTATGGCACCGTCAAGGCGATGGCACCGGATGAACTGATCGGCCTGGGTGCACAAATCGTGCTCGGCAATACGTTCCACTTATGGCTGCGGCCCGGGCTGGAAGTGATCGCCGCCCATCGCGGCCTGCATCGCTTCATGGGATGGCGGCAGCCACTGTTGACGGACTCCGGTGGATTTCAGGTTTTTTCGCTCGGAGCGCTGCGCAGGATCAGCGAAGACGGCGTCAAATTCGCGTCGCCGATCAACGGTGACCCGTTGTTCCTGACGCCCGAGGAATCGACTCGGATTCAGCACGTACTGGACTCGGACATCGCCATGGTGTTCGACGAGTGCACGCCCTACCAAATCGACGACCGGCCGGCCAGGGCGGATGAGGCGGCAGGCTCGATGCGCCTGTCGCTTCGATGGGCGCAACGAAGCAAATCCGAATTCGACCGGCTCGAAAGCAAGAACAACCTGTTCGGCATCGTGCAAGGTGGCATGTTCGAGTCGCTGCGCGACGAGTCGCTGGCCGGGCTGGCAGACATCGGCTTCGACGGCTACGCGATCGGCGGCCTCTCGGTGGGCGAGCCGAAGGAGGAGATGCTGCGCATCCTCGCGCACACCGCGCCTCGAATGCCCGCTGAGAAGCCCCGCTACCTGATGGGAGTCGGCACGCCGGAAGACCTGATCGAGGCGATTGGCGCCGGCATCGACATGTTCGACTGCGTGCTGCCGACGCGCAATGCTCGCAACGGCTGGCTGTTCACCCGGTTTGGCGATATCAAGCTGCGCAACGCGCGCTATCGCGCCGACACTGCACCGCTCGACGAAACCTGCTTATGTCCGGCGTGTCGAAGCTTCTCGCGCGCCTACCTGCACCATTTGCAGCGGGTCAACGAGATTCTGGGGGCGCGGCTGAACACGATCCACAACCTGCATTACTACCTGGACTTGATGAGGCAGGCGCGCAATGCGATCGCAGACGGACACTTTGGCGGGTTTCGGGCCGAATTCCTGCGCGATCGCATGCGCGGGGTCTGAATTGCCCGGGCGCAGAGCGGAGCGGCGAACAGCCGCCGTTATAATCGCGCGCCTCATTTGATCATCCTGCCTCGAGGGCAACATCATGTTCATCAGCAATGCGTTCGCACAGGCCGCGCCGGCTGCTACATCCGGCGCCGAGTCGTCGTTCATGTCGATTGGCTTCATGGTGCTGATCTTCGTCGTGTTCTACTTTCTGCTAATCCGCCCGCAGATCAAGCGCCAGAAGGAGCACAAGGCAATGGCCGACTCGCTGAAGAAGGGCGATGAGGTAATTACCGCGGGCGGCATCGTCGGCAAGATCACCGAGATCAACGATCAGTTCGTGACGTTGCAGGTGGCTGCAGTCAACGGCCAGCCGGTGCAGGTGTCGATGCAGAAAATGGCGGTGCAGACACTGTTGCCGAAGGACACGTTCAAGCCTGCATGAATCGCTACGCGACCTGGAAGTACATTGTTATAGCGATCGCGCTGATGTTCGGCGCGATCTACACGCTGCCGAATTTCTTCGGCGAATCGCCGGCGGTGCAGGTGTCTTCTGGCCGCCAGACGGTCAAGATCGATCCGGCATTGATGTCGCGCGTCGAGACGATTCTGAATGAAGCGCAGCTACCGCACGGGGATGTGTTCTTCGACACGATCGGCACCAATGCCACCGTGCGTGTGCGTTTTGCAGACACCGACACGCAGCTGAAGGCGCGGGATACGGTTCAGCGCGCACTCAACCCGGACCTTGACGATCCCGCCTACATCGTCGCACTGAACCTGATTTCGAACACGCCGCGCTGGCTGGTCAGCGTCAACGCGCTGCCGATGTACCTTGGCCTGGACCTGCGCGGTGGCGTGCACTTCCTGCTGCAGGTGGACATGCGCGCAGCGATCGACAAGCGGCTCGACACGCTGACGTCGGATATCCGCACGCTGCTGCGCGAGAGGAATATCCGTCACTCCGGAATCAACAAGACGCCGACATCGATCGAGGTCCTCTTTCGCGACGAAGAGATGCGCTCGCGCGCGCAGGACCTGTTGCGCACGCAGGTCGCCGAGCTTGCGCAGCGACAGACGGGCAGCGGCAGCGAGCTTGCGCTGGTCACCACATTGACGCCGGCCGCGCAGCGGGAGATCCAGGTCTCCGCCCTCAGGCAGAACATTTCGACTTTGCATAACCGCGTCAACGAGCTTGGCGTCGCCGAGCCGGTGATCCAGCAGCAGGGCGCGGACCGGATCGTTGTGCAACTCCCCGGCGTGCAGGATGTGGCGCGCGCCAAGCAGCTGCTCGGCCGCACGGCGACACTCGAAATCCGTTTGGTCGATCAGGAAGCGATGGCCGCCGGCACTTCAGGCGCGGTGTCGGTGCCGGAGCGGCTCGAGGGCGGCACGAT
>JBGTEW010000432.1:0-2736 GCA_041747615.1 Burkholderiaceae bacterium
GCAGATTCTGCAGATGCGCCTGCAGCGGCTGACCGGACTCGAGCAGGACAAGATCGTCAACGAGTACCGCCAGGTGATGGAGCAGATCACCGATCTGCTGAACGTACTGGCGACGCCGGCACGGATTACCGAGATCATCGGTGACGAACTGCTGGCGCTGAAAAGCGAGTTCGGCGATGCGCGCCGTTCCGAAATCGTGCGCAGCGCACAGGATCTGATTACCGAAGACCTGATCACGCCGGAAACCATGGTCGTGACGCTGTCGCACGCCGGCTATGTCAAGAGCCAGCCGCTTGCCGATTATCGCGCCCAGCGTCGCGGCGGGCGCGGCAAGCAGGCGGCGGGCACGCGCGAGGACGACTGGATCGACCAGCTGTTCATTGCCAATACGCACGACACGATCCTGTGCTTCTCGGACCGCGGCCGGCTCTACTGGCTGAAGGTGTGGGAAGTTCCGCAGGGCAGCCGCGGTGCGCGCGGCAGGCCGATCGTCAACATGTTCCCGTTGATGGAGAACGAGAAGATCACGGTCGTGCTGCCGATCAAGCAATACGATGCCGAGCACTTCGTCTTCATGGCGACCGCGATGGGTACGGTCAAGAAGACGGCGCTGACCGATTTTTCGAATCCGCGCAAGGCCGGCATCATCGCTGTCGATCTTGACGAAGGCGACTACCTGATCGGTGCCGCGATCACCGACGGCAAGCACGACGTGATGCTGTTTTCCGACGCCGGCAAGGCGGTGCGCTTTGACGAGAACGACGTCCGTCCGATGGGCCGGCAGGCGCGCGGTGTGCGCGGCATGTGGCTCGACGAAGGCCAGCACGTGATTGCGATGCTGGTCGCCGAAGACGAGCAGCAAAGCGTCCTGACGGCGACCGAAAACGGCTTCGGCAAGCGCACGCCGATCGTTGAGTACACGCGTCATTCGCGTGCCACGCGCGGCATGATCGCGATCACCACCAGCGAGCGCAACGGCAAGGTGGTCGCCGCCACGCTGGTGCGCAGTGACGACGAGGTGATGCTGATCACCACCGGCGGCGTGCTGATCCGCACCCGTGTTTCCGAGATTCGCGAGATGGGCCGGGCGACGCAGGGCGTCACGTTGATCGCGCTCGACGATGGCACCCAACTGTCGGGACTGCAGCGTGTGGTCGAGCGCGATAGCGATGTCGTCAACGGCACGGCTGATAACAACGACGGCGGGCATGCAGCCGCTGCCGATACCGGTCAGAGCGGCGCTGCAGACGAAGCTCCGCAAAGCTGACCGTCGCGATGGATGAACGCATCGACGGCCGGCTGAAGTCGCTGCGCGACGCCATCGACGCCGTCGATGCGAAGCTGATTGCAATGCTGAACGAGCGTGCGCGGCTGGCGATCGATGTCGGGAGGATCAAGGAAGAGGCGGGTGCGCCGGTGTTTCGGCCCGAGCGCGAGATAGATGTGCTGCAACGTGCCGCCGCGCTGAACGCCGGGCCGCTGTCGCAGCAGCACGTCACCAGCGTTCTGCGCGAAGTGATTTCCGCGTGCCGCGCACTCGAGCGACCACTGACGGTTGCTTACCTGGGACCTGCTGGAACGTTTTCGGAGATGGCGATGCATCGGCAGTTCGGATCAAGCGTCACCGGGCTGCCATGCGCGACGCTCGACGAGGTGTTCCGCGCGACCGAGGCCGGCGGCGCGGATCTCGCCATCGTGCCGCTGGAAAACTCATCCGAAGGTGCGGTCAGCCGCACACTCGATCTGCTGCTGGCGACACCACTGAATATGCTGGCGGAAGTATCGGTTCCGATCCAGCATCACTTGCTGACCAGGAGCGGTTCGATGAACGGGGTCACTCGCGTGTGTGCTCACGCGCAGGCGCTGGGGCAGTGCGCAGGATGGCTCAATCAGCACTGGCCGTCGCTCGAAAGGCAGGCGGTCGCAAGCAACGCAGAAGCAGCGCGCCTCGCATCCGAAGACGAGTCGATAGCCGCTGTCGCAGGCGACGCAGCAGCACGCCGCTACAACCTGCAGACGGTGGCTGCTCAGATTCAGGACGATACGCACAACCGGACGCGCTTCGCGGTGCTCGGCACCCGATCGGCGCAGGCATCGACACCGACCGAGCTTGACAAAACTTCACTGATTCTTTCAGTGCCCAATAAAGCCGGCGCTGTGTTCCATATGCTTGCGCCACTTGCCGCGCATGGCGTTTCAATGACTCGCTTCGAGTCGCGTCCTGCGCGCGTGGGTACGTGGGAGTACTACTTCTACGTGGACCTGCAGGGGCACGCCGGGCAAGCGAATGTTGCCACCGCGCTGGCGGAGTTGCAGCAGGCATGTGCGTTCTACAAATGCCTCGGCTCGTATCCCGCCGAGAGACCGGAAGGGCGATGAGCACGATTCCTGCGCCGGCCTATGTGCGCGCCATTGCGCCGTATCAGGCCGGCAAGCCGATCGACGAGCTGGCGCGCGAATTCGGACTCGATCCGGCGAAGATCGTCAAGCTGGCGTCGAACGAGAATCCGCTTGGCATGCCGGCGTCTGCCAGACGCGCGATGGAGCAGGCGGCCGATCTCGGCCGCTACCCGGACAGCAACGGTTTCGCGTTGAAGTCTGCGCTGTCGGCGAAGCTGCAAGTGCAGGCCGAGTGGTTGACGCTTGGCAACGGCAGCAACGACATCCTCGAGCTCGCGGCCGCCGCACTGCTGGCGCCCGGTCGCAGCTGCGTTTACGCGCAGCATTCGTTCGCCG
>JBGTEW010000433.1:0-2504 GCA_041747615.1 Burkholderiaceae bacterium
CTGATCAAGGCCAGCGCGGGCGGCGGCGGCAAGGGAATGCGTGTCGTGACGAAGTCAGACGATTTCGTCGCTGCACTTGCTTCCTGCCGGCGCGAAGCACAGTCATCGTTCGGCGACGACCACGTGCTGATCGAAAGGTACCTGCAGCGGCCGCGCCACATCGAGATTCAGGTGTTCGCCGACAGTCATGGCAACGCGGTCCACCTGTTCGAGCGCGACTGTTCGGTGCAGAGGCGGCACCAGAAGATCATCGAGGAGGCACCATCTCCCGGCATGAACGCCGAGCGGCGACGCGCGATGGGCGAAGCGGCGGTCGCCGCCGCAAAAGCAGTCGGCTACGAAGGCGCCGGCACCGTCGAGTTCATCGCGCAGCCCGGCGGCGAGTTCTTCTTCATGGAGATGAACACGCGGCTTCAGGTCGAACATCCGGTCACCGAGATGATCACCGGCCATGACCTGGTCGAATGGCAGTTGCGAGTTGCAGCAGGCGCGAGGCTCCCGGCGACGCAGGACGAACTCGTCATCCAAGGCCACGCGTTTGAGGCGCGCATCTACGCCGAGAATCCGGACAAAGGATTCTTGCCGGCAACCGGCACGCTAAGTCACCTTGCCGCGCCCGACGCCGTCGAGTTTCGGCGAAATGCAGACGATAACGGCGCGCATGATCCAGCAGCGATACGCATCGATTCCGGCGTGCGCGCCGGCGATGAGATCACGCCGTTCTACGACCCGATGATCGCGAAGCTGATCGTCTGGGGAGAGGATCGCGCACACGCGCTGGCGCGAATGCGATCGGCGCTGGCGGATTTTCACATCGTCGGCGTGGCCAACAACGTGGACTTCCTGTCGCGGCTGATCACGAACGACGCATTTGCCAGCGGCGAAGTCCATACGGGACTGATCGAGCAGGAACAGCAGCGTTTGTTTGCGCCAACGACCGACAACCCTATCGAAGAAGAGCTGCTGGCACTCGCCTGCGCACGCGTGCTCGCCGACGAGGCGCGCACCACCGCGCCCGACCCCTGGGCATCGGCACGGGGTTGGCGGCTGAACACGACGTATCGACGAACGATGACGTTGAAGTCCGAACGCGGTACGCACGATATCGAGGTTGAATACGCGCGTGATGGTTATGTCTTTCACCATGGCGGGATCGACACCGCGCTGTCGATCACCGAAGCCGAGGGCTCGCACCTGTCGATTCGTTTCGCCGGGCTAACACTGGGCGCCGACGTCGTGCGGGCCGCCGATGCGCTCCACGTGTTTCACAACGGCCGCCACCGTGTGCTGATACTGGCCGACATCATCGCGCAATCCAGCGGCGGCGACGCCGATACCGGCCAGCTCACCGCGCCAATGCCGGGCAAGCTGATCGCGATTTTTGCTGTTCCCGGCGCGCGTGTCGAGCGCGGCACTGCGCTGCTGGTCATGGAGGCGATGAAAATGGAGCACACGATCGTCGCGCCCGCCGCCGGCGTGATCAGCGACGTTCTGTACGCGGTCGGCGCTCAGGTTGCCGAGGGCGCAGAACTGGTTCGTTTCGCCGCCGCGGAAACCGATTCGGGCTGAGGCTCGGTCGACTGCATCATGACCAACGCCGCCGGCGGCAGCTTCTCGATCGAGTCCTTTAGTGAGAAGACGACTTCCGAAGCGCCGGCCGCACGCAGCCGGACCGTCGCCCCCTCCAGGTCGCCTTGCGCGTACCACAGCCCGACCACGATTTTCAAATCCGGAAACCGAGGGCGCAGCCGTTTGCAGAAATGCGAAGCGTGCAGGACTGCGGCCGGCGGCAGCGCGGAAATATAGACCGCCTGCGGCGCCAGCTCCGCCACCTTGTCCAGCACTTCGCTCTTGAGCACGTCGGGGGTCAACAGTTCGGCCGTCACCCGGCGGCGCGTCAGGCTTCGCAGCAGCATGTCACCGATTATCTCGTCTGCCTGGTCGCGGGCCGGCACAATGCACACGGCAACCGGCCCCGATAAAGCCTCGCGCTGCAAGGCCGGCCCTTCGATGTCCGCCTTCGCCTTGTCGCCGTTCTGGCGTTCTGACAGGTCTTCGACCAGTGCGCGCATGCTGTCGAAGACGAATCCGGCGCGCTCTTCCGACAGAGCATCGGCATGGCGGTCGCGCTCGGCAAGGTCGAGTACCGGAATCAGCACGTTGTCATACAGCGCTTCGAGTCCATGCTCGCCGACATATGATTCGGCGAGGTCGGCGGCTTCATACCGATCGCGCGCGAGCAGACGCTGATAAACGCGGTCCTGCGTCGGCAGCACCGGCTCGTCGCCCAGCATGATGCTCAGAAACGCGAACTGGGGAATGTAGCGTCCGACGACGACCAGTACGACAGTCAACGGCACCGCCAACAGCAGGCCAACCGCACCCCAAAGCCAGGTCCAGAAGATCGCCGCCAGCATGATCGCGATCGTCGACATTCCGGTGCTGGCGCCGTAGGCCCACGGCTCGACGATGTTGTTGCTGATCAGCTCGAGCACCAGAAATAC
>JBGTEW010000434.1:0-5196 GCA_041747615.1 Burkholderiaceae bacterium
TCGGCAACCGTCAACGGCAGGTAGTACAGCAAATTCTTGCCCCCGACCGCGATCGTGACCTTCTTGCGCTCGGGCGCCTGCGCGCCGCCAATCGCCGGAAACGCCAGCGCCGCCGCGCCCGTTACCAGAACTTCGCGGCGCGTGAATGCTTTGCCCATCTTTGTCTCCTCGTTTGCCCGTCGGTGCCGCCGGCTCGCGGCAAGCTTATGTCACAGCCTAGCGCAGCGCCTCGTTTCCGGCTGCCCGGATGTTCCCTAGCCGAACGCGACGCTGGAGACGAAAATCGCGATACACAGGAGCCAGCCGATGAACCAGACAAGCGAACGTGTCCAGTGCCAGTCAGCGACGTAACAAATTACATAGGCCACGCGTGCAACGACGAAGGCGATTGCCAGCAGATCCAGCCGAGCCTGAGGCGCCTGTGTCAGATGCGCGACGATGACCGCAGCGGCGAAGAACGGAAACGCTTCGAAGCTGTTGGCCTGTGCCGCCGAGGCGCGCGCGCGAAAACCCTGCTGCTTGTCGAGCCAGGCGCGCGGATACCGATTGTTGTAGCGCTCGCCGCCCACCTTGGCGATACCCGTCGCGACGAGCGGCAGCACGGCCGCGATCAGGACACACCAATAAGCAGTGGTCATCATCAGTTGCCCCTATTCTGCGCGCCGGTCGAGCATCGCCTGCGCTACCGTGTTCACGTCGGTGTACTCGAGCTCGGCTCCCGCGGGGACCCCGCGCGCGAGTCGCGTCACCGCCAGTTGCGAGTCCCGTTCGCGCAAGATCTGCGCAATGTAATGCGCGGTGGCGTCACCCTCCGGCGTAAACGAAGTCGCGATAATGACTTCGCGTACAAGGCCGTCGGCGACGCGCCTTAGCAGTTTTTCCATCTGAATCTCGCGCGGCCCGATACCGTCCAGCGGCGAAAGGCGACCCATTAACACGAAGTAAAGGCCGCCGAAGGCAAGCGATTGTTCGATGACCAGTTGATCGGCAGGCGATTCGATCACGCACAACATCCGGGCGTCGCGCTTGGCACTGTTGCAGGTAGCGCAGATCGCTTCCTCCGTCAGCGTATTGCAACGCTGGCAATGACCGATCGTGCGCGCCGCAACCAATAGCGCTTCGCCCAGACGCGTCGCGGCGTTGCGATCATGCTGCAGCAGATGAAACGCAATGCGCTGCGCGGAGCGCGGGCCGATACCGGGCAGATGCTTTAGCGCATCAACCAGATTATCGAGCGTTGGTCCAAGTTTCAAAGCGCAAGGTTCAAGGCGCAAGTTTCAAAGCGCGAGCTCACCGCAAACTGAAGGAGCCTTTTTCAAAACGGCAGCTTGAATCCCGGTGGCAGCGGCATGCCGGCGGCCACCGACGCCATTTTTTCCTGCGAAACTTCTTCGGCACGCCTGACGGCGTCGTTGAACGCCGCAGCGACCAGGTCTTCCAGCATGTCCTTGTCGTCGCCCAGCAGACTTGGATCGATGGCCACGCGGCGCACATCGTGCTTGCAGGTCATCGTCACCTTCACCATGCCGGCCCCAGACTGACCTTCGACTTCAGTAGACGCAAGCTCATCCTGCACGCGCTTGATGTTCTCCTGCATCTTCTGCGCCTGCTGCATCAAGCCGGCAACTTGGCCTTTCATCATGACGTCTTTTCCGTGTCGTTGTCGTTACGCGGGCGAATCGACGCTGGATCCACCGACGCCCCAAAATTCTCGATCAATTCTCGCACGAAGGGATCGGCGTAAATCGACTCTTCGGCCTGCCTCTGCCGCTCGGCGCGTGCCTGTTCCGCAATCCCCGCTGAGGTCGGTCCTGTCGTGCTGCCAACCTCGGCTGAAAGGCGGATCGATCGGCCCAAAGCCTCGCCGACTGCGGCCTGCAGCTTCTGCAGTGCGCCCGCGTCAAGCAACGTCTTCAGCGGCACACGCAATGTCAGCCGGCCTGCTTCATGCCCTATCAGCTCGCTGCGCTGAGCAAGCTCGCGCACCAGTCCGGAAACTTTCAGGCGTGCCACGAGCGCGGTCCAGTTCCCATCGAACGGCTGCCGCGTTTCAGTTTTCACTTCGGCCGCAGGCGCGGCCGCCGCGACTGGCGCAGACGGATGTTTGGCAGGCGCCGGCGCTTCGGAAGGTGCAAAGGCGAGCATGCGCATCAACGCCATTGTGAAGCCGGCGTACTCGTCCGGTGCCAGCTCCATTTCGTTACGCCCATGCAGCGCGATCTGGTAGAACAACTGCACTTCATCCGGTGCAATAGTGCCGGCCAGTCGCTGCAGATCCTGCCCATCGATCTGATCGTCGGCCGCTCCGGCCACCTGCTGCATCAGTGCAATTCGATGCAGCAAACTGGCCAGATCGCGCATCGCCTGGGCAAGTGAAAAGCTGCACTCGTTCATCTCGTCCGCAAGGGCAAGCGCTGCTTTTGCGTCCCGCGCGGCGATCGCGTCGAGCACGCGTACCAGCGTGCTCTGGTCAATTGTTCCAAGCATCCCGCGCACCGATTCGAGCGTCACCTGGCCGCCGCCGTAGGCGATAGCCTGATCCAGCAGCGACAGCCCGTCGCGCATGCTGCCGCGGGCGGCATGCGCGAGTGCCCGCAGCGCCGGCGGCTCTGCTGCGATTTTCTCCGATGCCAGGACTTCGCCCATGTGCGTGGCGATCGCTGTCGGCAGCACCTGCTTCAGGTTGAATTGCAGGCAGCGCGACAGCACAGTAACCGGCACCTTCTGCGGATCGGTCGTCGCGAAGATGAACTTGACGTACTCGGGCGGCTCCTCGAGCGTCTTCAGCATCGCATTGAAGGCGTGCGATGACAGCTGGTGCACCTCGTCAATCATGTAGACCTTGAAGCGCGCATTGCTCGGCGCGTACATCGCACGCTCGAGAAGCTGCACCATTTCATCGACGCCGCGGTTGCTCGCAGCGTCCATTTCAATGTAGTCGACGAAGCGGCCGGCGTCGATCGCCGTGCAAGCCGAGCACACATTGCATGGGGTCGCGGTGACTCCGCCGCTGCCGTCCGCTCCAACGCAATTCAGAGCCTTGGCAAGGATGCGGGCCAGCGTGGTCTTGCCGACGCCGCGCGTGCCGGTGAACAGATATGCGTGATGCAACCGGTTCTCGGTCAGCGCGTGCGTCAGTGCGCGGACGACGTGTTCCTGGCCGACCAGAGTTGAAAAATCGCGCGGGCGATACTTGCGGGCGAGAACTTGATAAGACATGGGTGGACTGAGTTTACGGCGCGGCGGACGACGAGTCGGCGAACCGATGCAGCGAATGCCCGGCGATGCGGCAGATGCGCCAGTCGGGCAACATCGTCGCACCGATC
The DNA here is from genome assembly GCA_041747615.1 of Burkholderiaceae bacterium. GTDB lineage: Bacteria > Pseudomonadota > Gammaproteobacteria > Burkholderiales > Burkholderiaceae_F > JACCZX01. The sequence goes on from JBGTEW010000434.1 coordinate 3,327, forward strand.
GATCGATAGAAGTCGATCGCAGGCTGATTCCAGTCGAGGACCGCCCATTCAAAGCGGCCGCACCCGCGCTCGACAGCGATGCGCGCGCAATGGCGAATCAGCGCTTTGCCATAGCCGCGGCCGCGTGCCTCGGGCACGACGAACAGGTCTTCCAGATACAGGCCGCGCCGCGCGAGGAAGGTCGAGAAGTTGTGAAAATAAAGCGCAAAACCAACCGCCTGATCGCCTTCGAAACCAAGCACGGCTTCGATGACCGGACGATCGCTCGATAGTTCACGTGCGAGGTCGTCCGCGGTACCAACGACTTGGTCTGCCAGCCGCTCGTAGTCGGCGAGACCTCGAATCAACGTATGCAACAAGACAGCATCGCCTGGATGTGCGGCTCGAATCGTAAAGCTCATGCGGTGAACATTACCGGACCTCGACCGGTATCATTCGTCGCGGCGGGCCCCCTCGCACTGGGGTGCCGTGAACCTGGTCAGGTCGGGAACGAAGCAGCCACAGCGGAGTGCCACAGGTGCCGAGGTCAAGGCTCGCCTTTTCCGCCGGAGGCGGAAAAGCGAGCCTTCGGCTCCCCGCTCACCATGCCGTCTTCGCTTTTCCACTCGCGCCAGCCGTTCAGCAACGGAAAATAAAGTCCCAGTCGAGCAGCACCGCCGAGCGCTTGCGCGTACGACTCGAGCTGTCCCGCGTAACGCAGCCGTTCTCGATCCAGGAAGGCTTCGACCTCCGCCCCTTCGTGCATACCGGTCTTGTAGTCGACGATCCAGCGCACGCCGATTTCATCAACGAAGGTGCGGTCGAGCACAAGGCGCCTGGCCCGGCCGTCCCTGTGTACGGTCAATCGAAGCTCGCTGCGCGCTTCGTGATGCGGGCCGAGAAGCCAACGCGCACGCGGATGCGACAAAGCGCGGGTGAGAGCCTGCGCAACCCGGTCACGCGCCGCTTTCAGGTCGCTGCCTCTGATTCCGGCGGCAGCCAGCTCACGCTCGATGTGCGGTGCGATCGCCTGCACGCGCTCGGAATCCCAGCCCTGAATCGCATCGCTGGCGATTCGCTGCAGCCAGCGATGCACGACGACACCTATACGGCGCGCGGTTTCGCCGGCCCATGAGAACTCGATCTCCGGCTCAGCCGCCGCGGGTGCGTCATCGCACCAGACGACGGCAGCCGGCGCAGCCGGAAACGTCCATCCGCTGGGCAGCCTTCGCAGCGATTGATCATAGGTGACGGTCGTCAAAGACGTCGCAACACTGCGGGCAGTGTCGGCCCGATCAGCCAGCGCACGTAGGCACTCTCCTTCCACCGCCGGCCACAGCCGATGCAGCAACGACGCTTCTCGCGGCCTTAAAAGCTCGCCGTCCTCGGTCGGGATACAGGCCACCCAATGCAGCTGTTTGCGGGCACGCGTCGCTGCGACATACAGCAGGCGTTGATCCTCGTGCGTCTGACGCTGCCGCTGCAACCGCTCGACCCAGCAGTAGATCGAGTCGCGCTTCTTGTCCGCATCCGTCGGATAAATCGGACTGAGCAGCAATTCGCCCAGGCCGCCCGGATCGCCTGCCGCGGCAGGACGCTCGAGCCATTGCATCAACTGGGCGTCATCGCCCGTTGTCACCCGATCCAGGCCCGGCACGATGACGTAATCGAACTCCAGACCCTTGGCCTTGTGAATCGTCATCACCTGCAGGTTGCCGGTCGCCTGGGCATCCGGTGCGGCATACAGTCGCACCAGCGATGCTTCGAGCGCAGCGATCTCGGGCGCGCCGCGCAAGCGTTCTTCGTACTTGGCCAGGTGATCGAAGAAGGCTTCTGCGTCGGCGTGATCGGCCGCCTGGCGGACACACGCCGGCCCGCCGAGCAACCACCA